>NZ_JAGGMO010000004.1 GCF_017875395.1 Methanococcus voltae
ATCCTCTTTTATATCCTCTTTTATATCCTCTTTTATATCCTCTTTTATATCCTCTTTTATATCCTCTTTTATATCCTCTTTTATATCCTCTTTTATATCCTCTTTTACAACGGATTTATTTTTATATTCTTCAACATTTTTCGGTATCGAACTTACTTTAGTTTTAGCTTTAGCTTTCGTTACTTTTTTATTCTTACTCTTATTATTGGTATCTTTGATCTTTTTAATGTCTTTTTTCTTATTTTTCTTATTTTTCTTATTATATTGTTTTAATCCAATTATAATTATTGTAGCAACTACGAAAATTGACAATAATGCTAAAATCCAATTTAAATCCATGAAATTCACGGATTCTAACAGGCCATCATTTTGCGAATTTCCATTGTTAGTATTTGAATTTACAAGCTGACTCTTAAATTCTTCCGCAAGTTTCTTATTATTTTGAATATCGACGTTATTCGGGTCTAATTCCAAAGCCTTATCGTAGCATTGGATAGCTTTATCGTATTTATCCATATTGTATAGTGAATTTCCTTTAGTATTGTAGATAGTCGCACTTTCGGGACCTATCTCCAAAGCTTTATCGTAGCATTGGATAGCTTCTTCATACCTGCTTAATTCGTGAAGTGCATTTCCTTTATGATACCAAGATATATAGTTGCTATTGTTTACTTGTATTGATTTGTCATAGCAACTTATAGCTTCTTCATACCTGCTTAATTCGTGAAGTATGTAGCCTTTATCCATTTGATTAAGATAATTAGTTGGGTTTACACTTATGGCTTTATCACAATAGTTTAAAGCTTCCACGTCTCGCCCTAAATCGTAAAGAAGATATGCTTTATAAATGTAAATGTTGTCATTATTTGGCTCCAATGCTATGGCGTTATCGTAGCATTCTAAGGCTTTATCATACTGCTGTATGCTAACACAGTTATTTCCTTCCTCAACCCAATCATCTGCAGTATATCCATAACTATCCAAACTTCCAGTTTCTAATCCCAATACTGGATTTATAAAAACAAATAAAATCATCAACAATGATAAATTTTTGAAATTCTTAAATTTTTTAATATACACATAATTCAACTCCATTCAACTCCAAAGATTGGTAACAAATTTTTAGATTAACTTTTTAACTTTTTAACTTTTAACTTTAAAATTTACATTTAACTTTAAAATCGACCATTAATTTTAAAGATTTTAAAACATATTCATATTGATACTATTTTATTATTCATACTATTTATATTATATTTCCTTACATGACATTATTTAGAATACTATTTTATCATTATGTTTACGATTAAATAAATAATTATATATTTAATTACTGCTAAATAAATTAATTTGTATTCTAAAAATTGATTAAAATAACAAAAATAGTAATAATATAGAAGGTTTAATTGTGATAAAATGAATCAGCCCAACTTAAAAAAAGTATTCTCAGTATTATTGGTACTTTTAACGGTTACTTCGGTAATGCCTTTGGAAATTGCAAATATTTCCAATGATTCTAGTAATGAATCAGGCAATATGAGTTTAGAAGTGCTTAATGATACAGATACGATTAATAATTTATTAATTAATGAATCTAGTAATGAATCTATCACTTATGGTAATAATGATAGTAGCAATGTTATTGCAAATCTTAACAATAGTACTGCCATTAATAGTACTATTGGTACTACAAGTACTACTATTGGTGATGATAATACAACCCCAAAGGATACATATGATAATATTAGTACGATTGGCGCAAGTAAAAGTAACAGTCCCGTGTTACAAAGTATCGCTCCAACTCAAACTACGTTGTCAAACTCGGTAGCTTCACCAGAGATTCGGACTTTAGGTACAACTTCAGATTCTAGAATTCCCATAACAGGACCTACAATAATTGATAAACCCGGATATTATTATTTAAACAATGATATAACGTTTAACTCTAATTATATTACCGTTAAATGTAGCGATGTAATCATAGATGGTAATGGTTATACCATATCAAGCGGAGGGGAGACCCAATTTATTCGAATTAATACACTAACTAATGACTACATATCCAATGTTACTATTAAAAACATTAAAATAGACAATTTTGAAGTATGTGGTATGGATATAGCTAAATTGAAAAATAGTTTAATAGAAAATGTTGAAATAACTGGTAGCAGAATGTGGGGTATAGCACTTCATTCCTGCGAAAATATTACAATAATAGGCAGTAATATTGAAGGTTATGGTCTATATATCCGAGGTTCGCAATTAGAGCATTGGAATACTCATACGATAGAAAATAACCACATAGGTTTGAAAAAGATATATTACTTCAAAAATCAAAAAGGCGGAACAGTTCCAGAAGATGCGGGTCAAGTAATACTCTCAAACTGCAAAAATATGAAAATGGAGAATTTAGATATTACCAAAACCATGATGGGAATATTACTTAGTTATTCTAACAATACCTTAATCAATAATGTAAATTGTTGTGATAACCGGGTGGGTATTTGGTTATATGAATCAAATTATAACAATATATCAAATAGTATTTCAAATTTGAATAATCGGAACATCTACTTGATAAATTCAAGTTATAACAGAATATCTGATAATGAAGCCCAACGTTCAAGGGTTTCTTCAAGTATTATATTGTCAAAAAGTAGCAATAACGTAATAACTGGAAATACTGCATCAAATAATGAAGTATCTGGTATTACAGCAGATGAGGAAAGTTCTAATAATTTAATATCCAATAATATTGTAAATTTAAATAAAAATAATGGTATTGCGTTATTTAGGTCAACTAACAATAGTGTAATAGCAAATATAGCAAATTCTAACACGCGCAATGGTATTTACTTATATGGTTCAAATAACTATACAATACGGGATAATCATCTTTCCTCAAATATTCTTACTAGTATTTCTATAGTAAATATGGTGAATGGACAAGTGGATAACAATGTCATAGTATCTTGTAAATCAGGTTCAGGAATTTCAGCATATGGAACAATTAATACCACCATATTTAATAATACTGCAAATTTAAATAAATATAATGGAATATCGTTAATAAATTCAAAAAATAATATTTTAAAATCAAATAATTTAACTTCAAATAATAATTATGGCATATATTTAAAAAATTCAGAAAATAACTCAATATATAACAATTCATTGAATAATTCAAAAAATACATACGTTGAATTAGGCGGTATAAACTACTGGAACACAACCAAGTCAAATGGTGGCGGTAACCATTGGTTTGCCCCAAACGGAACAGGTTTCTCAGAAATAACACCTGATAACAATAACGATGGTTTCTGTGATGCTGTACATAAAATAGACGATAATAATATCGATAACTTACCCCTATCGGGTAAAAAAATAGTAGTTGAAGAGAGTACTAAAATTACTATAAACTCTCCAAACGCAGGCACTATTAAAACTAATAAATTCTTAATAAACGTTACAGCAACAGATAAAGATGGAATAAAAGAAGTAATAGCAAATATTAACAGTGCAAATATCACATTAACTAAACAAGGTAACTATTATATTGCAAATAAAACATTAGATAATGGAGATTATATCTTAAAAGTATTTGCAGAAGATTTATTAGGTAATAAAAACTCAAAACCATTAAAAATATCAATAAATGTTAAACCTACCAATAATAATGATAACGATGATATTCAATTAATTTGGAATAGTACTTTCATATGTCCTGAAGATGAGTATTGCCCATATCTTACAGTCTTAAAAGAAGACTGCATTTATACAGTTATCTCGGGCACTAAAAAACGTCTAATATTAAAATATGATTTAGAGGGTAATTTGATATGGAATAGAACCATTATAAACTCAAATCCGATACCTGGTGGCCACAGTTGTGGTGGTCACACAAGTATTAGTGGCAATTCTAATCCATATATTAGTTTTGCAGGTAATTTTGAAGACGATTCTGCCTTAGTATATGCAGTTTATGATTTTGACGGTAATTTGATAGTACATAAGACATTTAATAATAATTATTATATAGACATAATAAAAAATAATAACTCCACAGATTATTATTACATTAGCAAAAATACATCCTCAAATAATGAGATACTTATTTCCAAATACTTAAAAAATACATCAGTTTGGAACACGACCTATAAATGTAAGGGAATTATTGATGAATATAGAAAGCTTAGTAAGGAAAACATTTTATATTTAACACTTATTTCAAAAGATGAAACCGATAAACGTGAAGTAATTTCATTAAAATATGATTTAGATGGTAATTTGTTATGGAATACGACATATAAACTTCAAGATGCTTATGAAATAACTGAATATAGTTATGAAGATGGCAATTATATGATAAATGTATCCGTTACCAATTTATCTAAAAAAATATCTTTAAAATACGATGATAAAGGAAATTTATTAGAA
This sequence comes from Methanococcus voltae, assembly GCF_017875395.1. Taxonomy (NCBI): domain Archaea; kingdom Methanobacteriati; phylum Methanobacteriota; class Methanococci; order Methanococcales; family Methanococcaceae; genus Methanococcus; species Methanococcus voltae. The sequence continues at coordinate 4,438 of NZ_JAGGMO010000004.1, forward strand.
ACTAATTCATATAAGATGTTTTATAAAAAATATGACGATAATATATACGAAAGCGATAATTCCGTATTTATATTCAATATAACGACAAATGAATCAAATAATTATTTAAACATATCAAACTATGATTTAAATGGTACATTATTACATAATGAATCAATATTAACAAATTTAAAAGAAATTGATGACATTGATAATATTTATTATTCATATAAGGATGGAAAATTATATTTACAAATATCTGGAGTAGATAAAAATTCAAATAAACAAATTACACTTTTAAAATTTGATGATTCGGGTAATTTGTTATGGAATACAACTTATGAATCAGATAATATATACTCAATAGATTGGCCATGTGGTAGAGCTGATGGAATATATGTATGTATTATTGAAAATGATATTAATAACGAGTTAATTAAATATTTCAGATTATTAAAATATGATTTAGATGGTAATTTGTTATGGAATCACTTATTTAACGATTCAAGCGTTAAAATTTCAGATTCATTGCCAATACAACCCAAAGTATCATATGATTCTAAATACTTATATTTGGTACTTCAAAGCTCTAATATATCTGACTTATCCGTCTTAAAATATAGTTTGGGAGATGTTGTTGATACAAATGGCCCTAAAATAATAGTAAATTCTCCAAAAGCAGGCAATATAAAAACTAACAAACTATCGATAAATGTTACCGTAACAGATGATACTGGCGTAAGCAAGGTAACTGCAAATGTAGATAATGAAGATATCAGCTTATCGAAAAAAGGTAACTATTACATTGCAGATAAAACATTGAGCGACGGTAATTATAAAGTAAATATATATGCGGAGGATTTATTAGGAAATAAAAACTCAAAAACTGTAAATATTGTAGTAAAGACTAAAAACACCCCTCAAAGTTCCAATAGGGGACATTCCAATGGAAACCGTAGAAGTAGTGACGTATCCCCTACAATCAAACTAAATGTTATTAAAAACGTAGTTTCAAACTCGGCAATCGTATGCGGAAGTAGTTTTGATAGGCAATTAGCTAAAAATCTAAAAGAAACCATTAATCCAGACGATTATAAAATTGATAGAGATACTATCGTAGTAGGTGGGCCAATTTCAAACGCATTTGCTAAAAAATACAATGATAGATTCAGTAGCCCAATATCAAATAATTATCCTGGCAAAAATAGAGGAGTTATTCAAATAATTAAAATACCTGATGATAGTAGTTCGATAATTCAAAGTCATGATATGATCTATATAGCTGGTTCTGATAGATTAGGAACTCGTGCTGCATTAGAATATTTTGAAACTCTTAATGAATTACCTGAAGAACCTGTTATAGTAGAATGGACTAGTTCTGGTTATAAGGTAGTTAACTAACCTTTTGATGAAACTTTTTTTAAAAGTTTCGTTAAATCATCAATTTGTAATTATATCGTATTAATGACTGATAATTACACTAAAAAGAATATAAAGCGTTATATATGGAATAACTTATTCCATAATTTATTTTTTTAAAATTATTATTAATTGAGGTTTTTTTTATGCTATATTATTAATTTATTATCTAAAAATTCAGTTAAAAAGGGTTATATATTTTTAAAAATAAAATTGTTGTAATATAATTTTAAGGTGTTAATAATTTCAATATATAATTAAGCATAACATAACCAGCTATTTAAAACATAATTTAACAATACATACTAAGCGAGGGCGAAAATGTGGGAAATAAAAATATAATAATGGGAATTAACAATGGCGAAGGTAAAGATCTTCTTGAACGGAGGGAATTTCATGAAAACCTAACTAATGTAATGAATTGGCAAGATCAAGATAAAAATGGTTTTGTAATCGGTCTTTATGGTTCCTGGGGCTCAGGTAAGACTTTTTCACTTACTAAATCCTTGGATACGTTAAATAAAGAATATGAAAATGGAAAAAATAAAGAAAAACCAGAGATTGTTCATTTTAACCCCTGGTATTTTGCAGAAACTGATGACTTAATATTACGTTTTTTTGGAGTGTTATCTGGAGCACTTAAAGATAGACAGAGTAAATTAAAAAATATAAAAGAATGTGTTAATGAAGAACTTTTTGATAGTATAAATGATTTATCCAAACAGTTAGATGGTTACTTTGAAAAAATAATGGCATTATCTGTACCGGTTATGAACCCCACATTATTGGGAATGGGGCTGGTGGGTAAAAAACTTACTAAAAAAATACAAAAAAATTATGAATCATTTTATAACATTGTTAATCTAAAAGAAAATTTAAATAAAAAATTTGAAAAATTACCATTTAAGATAATCGTTGTAATGGATGATATAGACCGATTAAATGATAAAGAGATATGCCAAATATTTCATCTTGTAAAATGCTTAGCAGATTTTAAAAATGTAACTTATGTTTTATCGTTTGATGAAAAAATTGTATCCAACGCATTAGAAAATTGTCAAAAAGGCTATGGAATGCACTATCTTGAAAAGATTGTACAGTTTCCAATAAAAATGCCCCATCCACATGGAATAGTTTTAGAAAATATTTTGGAAAAAGAATTGGAAAAAATAATGGGGAAAGACCCTACAACCATTCCCCAATACTATGAATTTTATCACTTATCATTTAGCAACATGTTAAATAATATTCGAGATGTTAATAGATATTTAGCCATATTTAATTTTAATTATAATTTATTAAAGGGTAAGGTAAATGAGATAGATTTAATTGTATTAACTTCGTTACAAGTTTTTACGCCTGAAATTTATGATTGGATTAAAAATAATAAAAAATTATTTGTAGGTTATTCCACATCTGTAGGCGGGTATTCTACCAGTAATTTAATCAATACTGAAATAGATCGGTATTCCGAAATAAAAGAACGTTTAAATAATAGATATATACCTGTCGAAGATATAGATCAATTACTTACGGGTTTATTTCCTAATTCACCCCTTAATAATATTAACGAGATGAGTCCAAAAGAGGGTGATTTAGAAAATAGAATATATGGGGAAAACTCTTTTGAAACTTACTTTTTATACGATAGCTCAGACTATAGTTTTGATAAAGACTTGATGTTCCAAAAAACTGAAAATCTTTCGGAAAAAGATTATTTAGGTTTTTTACAAAAACTATCTAAGGAAAATCGGTTAGAATTATATATTTCAAAATTATGTACTAATCCGCAAATACTACACGATACTCCAAAAAATAATATTGAAATAGTTTCCGATGGATTAATTAGTAGTTTAAACTATATGCTTCCACATAATAAAGAACATATCAGTTGGAAAATATTTGAAGGATTAGATAAATTATTTGTTATCACTAAAGATCCTGAAAATAATACAAAAATACTAATAAATTCTTTGAAAAAAAGTGAAGACTCTTACTTAATTCTCGATAAAATAATATACAAATATCGAGAAAAACCCGACGAACCTAATAATCCATATTTATCAGAAGAACCCCATTATTTAGATTTTAATTATATTTCTAATGAAAAATTAGTTAAAATAATTAAAGAACTTTACAAAGGCTTGCATTTTGAACATATAAGTACCATACTTTCAGGAATAAGTAAGGAAAAAATATATTATGTGTTAAAAAACCTTGATAAAAGTATAATTTTAGAATGTATGCAAAACATAAAACATATTTCAGGAATGAATATATTTGCAAATTTGACAAAGTTAACTGAAGAAGAAATAAGTGAAGAAATCTTAGGAGATACCGAAGAATATTTGAAATCTAACGATTTATTTATGAAATATATCGAATTTAAAAATAAAAAAAATTATGTATCAACAGAGCACCCTATAGTTTATTCACTATCAAAAAACACTACCGTTTCATCAAATACTCAGACCTTGATGGGATTAAATGAACCAGCAATGGGTTTTGTACTTAGTAAAATTAATGAAAATAATTTAAAACGTATTGCTTCCCAATTACAGGATGATAATGGACATGAAATATATGAAAACGTAGTCCGACTTTCTAAATTAAAATATTTCTTAGAACTTGAAGAGATTTCACCTGAAAAAATAAACTTCTTTATAGAAAATACGCCATATTATAAAAATCAAAAATAATTATTTTTATATTTATTTATATAATTTTTTTAGAATTTTTAATTCAATTTCTAAAGTATGTATAATCTCTAAAATTTCTTTTTTTTTAACTTCATTTTTAAAATCTAAAATAGCTACATGAGTTATAAACGTACCCATTAAAGAACATAGTTTTAAACACGTTTTTTCAAACGATTCTTCACATCCCACATTTTTTTCATGATAAAAATCCTTTTTGAGTTGTTCAAATTCATACTTGCAATTAAAATGATCAAAATTAGATATTTGTGGGCAAATCATTATTTTTTAAAAGTTAAATTTTCTATTTTATTTGCAATTACCCCATTATTTATTTTAACGTTTAAATTATTTTTTTTAGATTCTTCAACCTCTTCAAAATCTACCAATTCTAAAATATCATCATCTGTGAATTTATCATTTTCTAATTTTCTTAGATTTTTCATAATATCATAGCCTATAAATTAGTTAGTTTATTAAATTTACCATATGATTTAGATGTATCTAATAAAATATATATGTTTAGGATTTAATTCTTTTTTTCACAATTGTTTATTGAAAATTCTAGATTTTCTATTTTATTTGCAATCACTCCATTATTTTCTAATACTCGAACATTAAAATTCATAATCTCGTCATCTAATTCATCTCCTAAGTTAAATATCTCAAAAGCTTTTTTACCTATCGGGGTTAGGTAATAGTAGGTCCTAGGAAATTTGTGGGTTCCACCTACCTCTTTTTTACCTATAATATTTAGTTCGTATAGTTCTCGAATAGCCCGTCCCAAAGCTCCTTTTGATATTTCAGAAATATCCATTAATTCCCCAAAATATATTTGTTCGTGTTCTCTTATAATTTCCAAAATCTTACGCATATTTGATTTTGACAGGGATTTTAATATCATAATATACCTTTTTAAATTTTTACTATTATTTTATTATTTTATTTTTATTTCTTATTATTTTATTATCATATTCGTTATAATCATATATACAGTTTGCTATAATGTTAATAGTTATCATAAATGATAACAGTTATATAATAGAAGATTATAAAGATATAACCAATAAGTTAGGAAACAATCTAGTTTAAAGGGGACGTACTATGAATAATATAACAGCATTTAAGATAATAAAAAATGTGGCCAATTATTATAAAGATTTTTTAGAAATTTCTGAAAGAAATGGGGAACTTAAAATTAAATCAAAAGAGATAGGTGAGGGTAGTGGTAACGCAGGGCGAAATATTAGATAAAATAGTTGAGAACGGGGGCGTTATCTCTTCAAAGGAATTAAAAAAGGCATATAATTTAAATGAAGGTTCAAGTCATTTATCTTCACGACTTAAACAACTTCGGAAAAAAGAGATAATTGAAAAAATTGAAGGACCAAACAGGCAGATATTATATTTTTTAAAAGATTTGTCTTATTTAAATATAATTAATGATGAAAAAACTAAAAAATATGTAGAATTTTCACTAACTACTGAAGAATATAGGGAATATAAAAATTTAAGGGAACTATACAATACTAAAAATGATAAAGAATTTATTATGCAATTAATTAAAACGAAAACGGATAAAAAATGAAAATAAGAATAAAATAAAATATTGATAATATAATCAATCCAAATTTTGAAATAATGAGTATTTTAAATCTTAATAAAATAACTGATAAACCTTTGAATGTACCGCCAAAAATATAACATTACAAAAAACTGCACAGATCCAAAAGTTAAAAACCGTTGAAGTTGCAGAAACTCCGAGCCTACCAAATATTAAAATTAATATACCTGACCCAGTTCCTCCAACACCGCCGAAACCTATTAAGATTCCAGAACCGTTTGAAGAACCTATATTTAAAGCTCCATCTCTTCCTAAGTTTGATGAAGATTCATTACTTGGAAACTTTGAAACGAATAATAAAAAATTATAAACTCCATTTAATATTTTTTTGCCAAGAATTATATTTTTTATTATTTATTTTTATTATTATTTATTATTGAATCATGATGCTTCCTAATTAATTATATAGTTATGATATATTATGTACTAAATAATATAAGATAATATAATATAATATAATATAATATAATATATACGGGAATTAACCATATATTTATATATCATAATATCATATCGTTAACTAAATTTTTTAATATAATTAACTAAATGGTGATTATATTGTTATTTAATTCCATGGAATACCTAGTTTTCTTTCCATTGGTACTTGTACTGTTTCTCATTACTCGTTCAAAATATAGGTGGCTAATTTTACTAATTGCTAGCTACTACTTCTATATGAGTTGGAATCCTGCATACATCGTATTGATAATACTATCAACAGTAATATCTTATATTACCGCTCTAAAAATGGGCAAAATTTCAGAAAAGGAAGATAGAAAGCCTTACCTTTATATGAGTTTAATTTTGAATCTTGGCTTACTATTTGTATTTAAATACTATAATTTTTTCAGTGATTCAACAGTATCAATATTCCAATATTTAAATTTACCAGTATACTTGCCTACTTTCGATTTACTACTACCCGTAGGGATATCATTCTACACGTTTCAAGCTTTAAGTTATACAATCGATGTTTATCGAGGAGTTAAGGAGCCAGAAAAGCATTTTGGAATTTATGCACTTTACGTATCTTTCTTCCCCCAACTTGTTGCTGGACCTATTGAAAGGTCTACTCATTTATTACCTCAGTTTAGGGAAAAATATAAGTTTGATTATGATAAAACAGTTTCAGGATTAAGATTAATATTATGGGGTTTTTTCTTAAAATTGGCTATTGCGGATAATGTGGCACCTGTAGTTAATGCAATATATAATAATGTTTATGAATATACTGGAATACCATTAATACTAGCTACCATACTCTTTGCTTATCAAATATTTTGCGATTTTGCAGGGTATTCGTATATAGCTATTGGTTCCGCAAGAATATTGGGCTTTGACTTAATGGATAACTTTAAAAGTCCATATATGTCTAAATCCTTCTCCGAATTTTGGAAGAGGTGGCATATCTCACTATCCACATGGTTTAGAGATTATTTATACATTCCATTAGGTGGAAATCGAGTTTCTAAACTAAGACATTCTCTAAACTTATTTATTGTATTTTTAGTAAGTGGATTATGGCATGGTGCAAACTGGACATTTATTATTTGGGGTTCGATACACGGTGCTTATTTAGTCATAGAAAATACAATTAGGCAACTATTGGCTGGAAAAGAGCTTAAATCAAATATTTTATTAGATATCTTGAAAGTGATGACAGTATTTTCATTTGTATCTTTTGCATGGATATTTTTCAGAGCAAATAATATAAGTGATGCTTTATATGTGTGTACACACCTATTCACAGATATTTTTAGTACGTCAGTACCTCAATTAGCCGAAGATTTGTCCAATATTGGTCTGGGAACATATTCATCTCTAAAGATTGTATCGGCAATATTAATATTGGAATTTATTCATATATCTCAAAATATCAAAGAAAATAATCCAATTAAATTTAAAATATTGAGTAATACATATTTAAGATGGTCAATTTATTACTTCATAATATTTTGGGTATTAATAAATGGAGCATTTCAATCAAGTGAATTTATATACTTCCAGTTTTAGGTGGTAATTTGAAAAGACTATTAAAAAAATCAGTGATTTTTATTACTGTATTTATGTTAATGCTGTATAGTTTAAATGCAATTTATAGTAATACAAACGGCTATAAAGATGTAAATAATATGTATAGCTTTAACAGTGTAAGTTATAACTTAGAGCTGGTTAATTTTGGAACATCTCACGGAATGATGGGTATAGATTACCAAAATGAACCATACAACGCATTTAACTTTGGACTAACTAATCAATTACTGTATTATGACTACTGTTTGTTAGAACAGTATTCTGACCACCTTAATGAAGATTGTGTGGTAATTATACCAGTTTCTTACTTATCATTGTATCACAATTATAGCGAGCAATTACCTAAACAAGAACCTCGTTATTATGGATATTTAGATGATAAATATTTAAACATAACTTTTGAAAAATATATTCGCTATGTGTTATTTCCCATACTATCCTCAGGAAATGGTAATATCTTGTATTTAATCAAAGATAAAGCCAACATATCTAATCCTTGGAAATATAATATAAAATATATGGGAGAAAATGAGTTAATAGATAATGCTGAAAACTGCGTTAGGTATCACTACTATTCAAAACTCCAAGTATTCCGCCCTGTTGATAATAAATCAGTATATTATACTAAAAAAATGATAGAATATTGTAAAAATAATGGATATACTCCAGTATTGATTACCATTCCTACAACGGATGAATATACTAATAAAATCCCTCAAAAAGTATATGATGAGTTTTATTCAATTGTTCCAGGAATAGCAGAAGAGTACAATGTAACTTATTTAGATTATAGTAATCATACCGAAATATCGTCAAACCATACATTATTTAGCGACTCTACTCATTTAAACGTAAATGGTAGAAAAGCATTCACAAAACTACTGATAAGTGATTTGCAAAATAAGTCACTATTAAAATTGAAATAGTTAGAATCTATTAACACAATAAAAACTATTGGAATACATAATCAGATAATTAAAGTATTTTCATAATATTTTTAAACAAATATTTCATTCCTAAATTATTAACATCTATTTTAGGGCGTAATGCTATGGAAATTACTATCGCAGTTAAATATATTGTTATTATAGAAAATGCGTTACTAAAAATTAATGAAAATATCATTGTTTTACCGATGAGTTGATTAACATAATCTGCATTTAATAAAAAATAAAATCCTATTCCGAATAATAACGTATAAAGAACTAAATGTGATAGGAATAACTTGGAATGGATATACTTATCCATCCAACTTTTAAATTTTTTAGACAAAATAAACACCTTAAACTTATAATATAACAATTTTATTTTTAAAAATATATAACCCTTTTTAAGTAAATTTTTAGGTAATAAATTAATATTAAAAAATAGTTTAAAAAAAAGAAATCATTTAAATTATATTTGAGAAATCATCATGGTTGTTTTAAGTATTCGATAGCATCTGATCAGGTATGAAGGTATAGGAACTTATACTAAATACGTAAATGAGCTACGATCGTTTGAAACAGTGAATAATCTAGGGGTTGGAACTTCTTCAAACATATAAAATGTAATAATCACCATATACTCTACAATCATTGTCACTGTAATCATATCTTTTATTGATTTTGAATCTTCAATATATCAGAATATATTCTTTTTGAAATAAGATATAATCCAAATAATAAAATTTTACATATCTTATTATTATTTCAAATTTTTAAAATGTTACTTAGAAAGTTCTTTAAAAAAATAAAAAAATATTATGTATGAATATTATCTATGAAATGGGTCATAGTTAATATTTCTAAATGCATTTTTCAAATATAATTCCATATAATGGTTAGCAAATAGGTTAAACTTTATTGCCACAATATCTTCAACCATACTCTCGGAATTTACTGCCTTAATATCTTCAACCATACTCTCGGAATTTACTGCCTTAATATCTTCAACCATACTCTCGGTAGTGCCTCCAAAAGGCCTTTTAAATTCTCCATCCTTGCAAGTATAATTTTCTCCCTCATTACAGGATAAATAAAAATTGTTACAATGATAATATCCCCAATAAGGGAGATTCGCCACAGGATCATACTTATTGACTACCCTAAAATATTTGGATTTATTTTTTGCGTCATTTTGAATTTTTTCAGTGACCCACTTAGCAAAATTTTTATCGCCAACCCGAGGTTGTCCAAAAGTTGTAATACGCTCAAAATCTTTTAAACTATCACATACAAATGCAGATAAAAGAGCCTGAGCCCCCCCAAGACTGTGTCCCGTAATGTATATTTTTTGATTATTAGTTCTGACTAGTTTCAAAATGCTGTTTATAGCACGTTCCATTTCTTGAACACTTTTATAAAAACCGGCATGGACATACCCAGACCCCTGTTTAAATCCTGTTAACTTTTTATCAAGATCAGTTATCCAATTAGATAAATTAGCTGACCCCCTAAAAACCAATATTATGAAGCGTTCGTTGTATAAAACCATGAATCTATATGGGCCTACATCTCTTATAATACAATCAATGGAAGGATCAGTTCGTTCCCATGCCCAAACTTGATCCATTATCTTATCACTATCCGCATATACTAAGTTAGATAATTCGGCGAAACGGTAATTATTCTCTGGATTATATTCATCTGTATCGGTAAAAATGAATTTATCTACCATCAACCTTGCATAAATATTATTTACATTCATTCCTTGATACAGGAGAAATAGTTTATCATTAAATACTGTTGCTACAAGTGCTCCACCTGTTATTTTATCATTTAATCTTTTTTCTTTCGCCCACTTATTTCCATCATAAGTTTGGTACCATATACTTTCTTTATCGAGTCCGTTGTAAAATAAATATAGCTTATCCTTAAACTCTCTTGTTGCGAGTGCTCCGCCAGTTCGCCCCTTTAACGGAATGCGAGAATAAGAATATAGTTTTTTATATGTATTTCAAGCATTGTATCCCCCAAGTTGAGTTTTGAGTTATATTATGTAGGTACATTTAAACTTAAAATAAAGTAAAATAAAATAAAAATAAATTAAAAGAACATTTAAAAAATTAATCATGGGTAAGGTTTAGTAAGTTACATATTATATTTATTTAAAAAGCAATATTTAAACATGCTGATATAATTACAACAAAAATCGCCAAAAAAAGCACTATATTAAACTACGCTGACGAATTAATTAATTAATTAATTAATTATGTACCCAATTAAGAAGATTATATTTTTAAAAATATTTTGCAAAACTATTTTAAAATCGTTTCTGAGACCTTAAAAGCCATATTTCCAATAAAATAAAAATTTAGACTTCCGACTACAAATCAAATTTTATCAATCATTTTTTAAATAATTTGTTAGGTCAAGAAATAGAGCTGACAAGTAGTAAAATGAATGAAGTAATAAATAATAGTACTGAAATAAACTTAGAATTATTAAAAAAATATGATGATTATAACCTTAGAAGTATATATAACATATTATACAATTGCGATGAAATTGATTTCGAAGAAAGTGAATTGTTAAAAAATGAAATAAAATATCTTATTTATTATGTAATAGAACAAATATTACAAGAAAAAAACATACATTGATTTGGACAATATTGAATACAATAATGAATTATTAGCAAGAACATATTTAATATTTGATGCGGAGGAATTGCAAAATGATATTTTTAATATTTTAGCTTATTTTTCATTATCCATTAATGTTTTAAAATTTAGTACTGAGAAAGAAAACATTGAATTTGTTAAAAATGAAACTCCATTTACACCATAACCTTTAAATTTTAAAACGCAATCGTTAGATTCCATGATTCTTCACCGTTATATGATGAATTAGTTCCATTATTGGTATATTCTATATTATATCCGATATTACATTTTTCTGATGTATTATTGATAAATTCCTCAATATAGGGCACAGTTTTTGATTCTTTTTTAGAATATCCATTTCTTTCATAAATTGGACTAGGGGCAGGTTCTATTTCATATGAACCACATTCAATTAACTCATCCATTAATTGATCTTCAGTTATATTATTTAAATAATCTTTAGCCATTTTTAATAATTTTTCAGTTATATCCATATTCTCACCTCAATACCAATATGAATACGCATTATGTAATTTCATAAAACACTCTTCAAAAGAGTTACAATTATGATATTTAATATTTTTAATAAGTCCTTCTTTTTTAATACATATCTGCTTTTCAGGGATTTTATAAATATGTGCGTAATATTCTGTTTCTGATGCTTTATTTTGAAATGTATGAATTACAACATCAAAAAGATTATTCCAACCCATATTTTCAAACATAAAATTGATCAAAGTTCCCTCAGAAATTACTATATTCCCATATTTTTTTTATTTCTTATTTTCATAAACACTTCATTGCAAATTTCTCTAAAGGTTAGTAGGGTTTTTAAGTCATCTAAATCATAGATCCGATCTTTAGGTATATTTATTTCCGAAGTTAATATAGTATATTTATCAAATAAATCATTTTTTAGCAAGTCTAAAGATGAATAATATGTATCGACCATTCGAAAATGTAATGTTAGTATCCAATCATATGCATTTAATTCTTCTTCGAAAAAATATACTCCATCGCCTAACCAGTGATCTTTTCTCTTTTTTAATTTCTTACTCCAATGTGTAGTACTATTATTAAAGTGTCGAGATTCATATATCTTAGTTCCATTCAATACTTTTGTACCAGGGTCAAGTATTTTTTCATAAGTCATACTTCTACCTTTAATATATAATAAGTATAATTGATATGATATTTATACATATTATTTATTTATTGGTTTGTTTGCCATGTAATATTTTCTAAAAAAATACACTTTCTCGCCAAAAATAGCTATTTTATACAGGGGGCTAAAAAACCCGCTTAACTATTAACTTAAATGTTTAATAATTATTCATTTTTATTCATTTTATCTGCGGGATTACCCTATTTTAAGTAGTCCCGTACACTAAATTACGGGACTATATATATATCGAGGGATTTCGATATATTAACGATATGGGGTGAAATGTTTTTAATCCCGTGTAGTGTGAGTAAACTTTGCAAGTCCTTACTAAGCTATGCCTTTTATAGCCCTAACAGAGAGCAGTTTACTTGGTGTCTTTTTGAGATTTTCTTTAAAAACTCTTTAAATTAAAAAATAAGTTCAATAAGCCCGTAGATGGATTTTAAAAAAATAAGGGTATAACGTACTTAAATAAAGCTATAAAACTATAAAATAACTACTTTAAAAGAATAGCAAATTTAAATAAAACAGATTTTAAAACTAAGCTTAAATAAAACTTCAATAAAAGAATACGCGGAGACCGCGATTTGAACGCGGGTTGAACAAAGTTCAACGGGATTAGCAGTCCGGAAAGTTGATAAACAACTTATTTTTAGTTAGATTGCTAAATGGGGTATTTTCACCAAATTTCAATATCTTAACTCGATAATCCATTGAGATATGTCTTAATTTAATCCGCAGGACTAAAACCGTTGCTTACATCGTGGTCCTGTAATTTGTGAGGAAACTTTTTTTAAAACGATATTTTGTTAGTCCTTAGTATTGTGAGTACGCGGGACTATTTTTTATAGTAGTTTAGTTATAATATTATAAAATCAACAATATTATTATAATACTAAAAAAGAAAAGTTTTAAAAAATTAATTTTTTCAGAATTTTGAGGATTAATATGGATAATAAAAAAACATACATTAGTTTATTTAGCGGTGCAGGAATTGGATGCTATGGTTTTAAATTAAATAATTTTGAGTGCATCGCATCAAATGAATTAATCGAAAGAAGATTAAAAATCCAAAAATTTAACAAAAAATGTAAATATGAAAGTGGTTATATTTGTGGAGATATATCTGAAAAAAGTATCAAAGAAAAATTATTTAATGAACTTAAATTATGGAAATCTGTTGAAAAGATAACTGATGTTGATGTAATAATTGCTACCCCCCCTTGTCAAGGTATGTCCGTAGCAAATCATAAAAAGAAAAAAGATGAAATAATACGGAATTCACTAGTAACTGAATCTATCGTTTTGGTAAAAAAAATAAAGCCCAAATTTTTTATTTTTGAAAATGTACCCTCATTTATGAAAACCATATGTACAGATTTGGATGGGATCAATAAAAAGATAGGCGAAGCAATATCTGAAAATTTAGCAAAAGAGTATTCCATATATGGCGAAGTTATAAATTTCAAAAATTATGGGGCCTGCTCTAGTAGGTCAAGAACTTTGGTCATAGGCGTTAGAAAAGACTTAGCGGATTATATAAGCCCTATCGAATTATTCCCTGATAGGATAAAAGAAAAAACATTAAAAGAAACTATTGGTCATTTAATACGTTTGGAAGATTTCGATCAGTATGACCCTAATGACGTGTATCATCGCTTTAGGGCTTATCCAAAACACATGCGAAGTTGGATTTCAGAACTAAATGAAGGGGAATCTGCATTTGAAAATAAAAATCCTAAAAATATACCTCATAAAATAGTAAATGGGGAAATAGTATATAATAAAAATAAAAATGGAGATAAATATAGGCGACAATATTGGACTAAAGTTGGTCCATGTATCCATACTAGAAATGATCAATTAGCCAGTCAAAATACCGTACACCCCCATGACGATAGGGTGTTTAGCATTAGGGAATTAACGTTGATGATGACAATACCTTGTGAATTTAAGTGGTCAGAAAAATCAATTGCAGAAATATCTAAATTATCTGACATTGAAAAAAAAGCTTATTTTAAGAAAGAAGAGCTTAATATCCGACAATCCATTGGTGAATCTGTTCCTACGGAAATTTTTAAAAATGTATCTAAAAAAATATCAGATTTTTTGGATCAAAAACATTTGAAAAACACACAGGTTGAAAGTTTAATTGAAAGATATCAATTAAACGACATCGATAATTTAAAAAAATTTATTGAAAAAAATGAATATAACTATTGTATTGCATCTTTGTCAAAAATTGCAGAACTTACAAATAATAAACGAACTGCCAATTCTGCATATTACACAAATAAGTCAATAATTAATGAAATTGTAAAAACTTGGCCTGATTTGACTAAAGATGAGATAAATATCTTAGAACCCTCTGTGGGCGTAGGGAATTTCCTAAATATTATTATAAAAAAATATGATTATGCTAAAATTTTGAATATAGATGTTGTAGATATAGATAATGATTCATTAAATATATTGAAAACTTTGATAATGAAAATGAATATTCCAAATAATGTTAATATATCCTTTATTAATGCTGATTTTTTGAAATATGATGTATTGAAAAAATATGATTTAACGGTGGGCAACCCTCCATTTACAAAATTAAAATCAAAAGATCCATTGGTTAAAGAATATTCTAAAAATAGATATAATAACAAAACGACTAATATTTTTGCATTTTTTTTAGAGAAATGTATGACAATAAGTAATTATGTTTCGATGATAACACCTAAATCTTTATTAAATACCCCTGAATTTGAATTAAGTCGAGAATATATTGAAAAATATAATGTAACGGACATTATTGATTTTGGAGAATATGGATTTAAAGGAGTTCTTGTGGAAACAATCTGCCTAACGATTTCATTAAATGAAAAACCAAAAGACGTGCATGTCAAATCAATACCTAAAAATAAAAAGATAAAGCAAAAACAGAAGTACATATTTGATAACAAACTCCCATATTGGATAATTTATAGAAATGATAAATTTGACGAAATTTGTAACAATATGGAATTTGGAATATTTAAAGTTTTTAGAGATAGGCAATTAACTAATTCAAATACTAATTCTTCAGATGGAATTAGGGTTTTAAAATCAAGAAATATATCTGATAATGGTAAAAAAGTTTTAGACATACCCAATTATGATTCATATGTTAAAAAAGAAATTGCAGAAAATTTTTCTGTTTATAAATACTTATATCAAGATGAAGTATACCTAACACCAAATATGACATATAATCCGCGTGTTATGAAAAAACCAAATGGTATGCTAGTGAATGGGTCGGTGGCAATATTAATACCTAAAAAAGAATTTTCACTAACCACTGAAGAAATGGAGTATTATTCTTCCCCAGAATATCGTGAATTTTACCATATAGCTAGAAATTATCAGACTAGATCATTAAACATTGATAAAACTTCCGTTTATTTTTTTGGAAAGTTTAATCGAGGGCAGGAAAATGACACAAATTACAAATAATAATCCCATAGATGAATTATTATCTGGTAAAGACTATGATATTAAAAAGAGCAGAAATGCAAGATGGATAGATCAAAAATGCACGCCTGACGTTTTATCAATTATCGCAGAATGTATTTTAATGTATGCTAAAAAAAATCAAAATCATTCTTTTAAATCAGCAGATATATGGCATAATGACGATAGTAATAAGTTAATAGTTGAAAATTTTAAAAAACCGAGTACAGATCATGAGGGTGCTAAGAACGAGTATGATAAATTTTTTCAACAGCCTATGGAGTTAATGAGTTATGCAGGTATTTTAAATAAAGAAAAGAAAAGGGGACGTAACTATTATGCTATTATTAATTTGACAATTTTAGAATATATATCATTGTCCCCAACTAATTCTTTAAATTTTTTAGTAAAATATATTAAAAAAGTTTTAGATGACTCTTCCATTTATTCATTATTTCAGAATTATTTTAATCATCAAACCCCAGATACTTTTCAAGAGCTTAAACAGAAATTCAAAGAATTTACAATAGCAAATACTAATATAAATGGGGAATTTGAACCTAATAGGATATTTATAAAGGTAATGAATCCTTTAGCTTTTAAAAATAATGCAAAAGGTACTAAAAGGGGTTTTATGTCTAAAGATATTATTAAATGGCCTGATTTAATATATTCTGTAGACAATTTTAGGGATATACAAAATAAAAAGCCAAAAAACCTAACTCGGGAAGAATGGAAAAATATAATAGCTAAAAAAAATAATTATATTAATTTAAAAAGATTATCAAGAAATGCCGTATTCAACTACCAAAAATATATTAAAAACTATAAAAATGGCATTTCAGAGTTAAATAATGATATTTTTCAGGGTAATCCTGAAATACATCACATATTTCCTAAATCTCAGTACCCCAATATAAGTCATTATTATGAAAATTTAATAGCATTATCCCCCAATATTCATACCCTAGCCCATAATAATGGAAAATATAGCACGGTAAATAAAGAGTGCCAATTAAAACTCTTAATTTGTAAGAGTAAATGCATCGAGGAAAATAGTAATAAACCCATATCTCAACAAATGTGTTCATTTGACAATTTTATGCACGTATTGGATGAAGGTTTTGAGACGGACTTATTTGAACGTGTGAAAACAAATAATTTTAAAGAAGTAAATAATATACTGAATGAAAGATTAGAAGATATAGGTCATAATTAAGATCACAAATTAGATAGTAGGATTATAATTAAATCAAATATTGATTCAGTTGATTTAGAAATTAATAAAATGGTTTATAAACTTTATGAATTAACTGATGAAGAAATAGAATTAATTGAAAATTCTATTTAATTATTCTTCTATTTCTATTTTTAAGTTATTAGATTAATAATATATAATTAGTAAAATCTTCTTTAAACGACGTTATTAGTGTTTAATACTTTTTTAATATATTCATAAGTAACACTTTTTTTTAATTCATTAGATATCTCTTTAATATCTTCTTCAGTAAGTTCTTTTTGATATATATCAAAATATTCAAGATTAATATTCAAATACTGTTCAAAACCTATGGTGGACAGTTCTAGCCTTTCAGCATTTAAGTAAGTACATAATGTTAAAATGTTTTGGATTACTTGATTATAATATATAGTATTGCGATATTCTGTATTTTTTAATTTTTTAAATAAATAACAATTTAATAATAATGAATGACGATATAAGTTTTTTATAGATTTTAATTCCGTTTTATTATGGTAATTTAATACTTCCATTGAGTCTTCAATAATAACATTTAATATATCAGTTACTAATTTATTTGAGATGTCTAACTTATTGTTTTCAAAGATTATTTTTAACAATTCATAATATATTTCTTCAAATACACATTTGTTAATCCCATATTCTTTTTTATCATATTCATAAACATTGGGGATAATAACCAATATTTTGTAAAAAGTATCAAAATAAGCAGTATATGCTTTTTTAACATAAGTATTATATTGAATATCAGATACCTCCTTTTTAAGAATTTTGTATAATAACTCCATTAGAATTTCTTTATAATAACTTAATATATTATGTTTAACTTGCAAGTTTAAATTTAAAGATTTATTTTCAATGAGTGTAGTAAAATATGAGATTTGATTTGTAAATATATTGTTTAGATATAAAAAATCTAAATCTAGTTTTATTAATTCTTTATTTACCTTATTTAATGAGATAATACACGTTTGAAGAATGGATAATCGATTATTATATATTGAGTATTCTAAAATTTGTAAAATTTCTATTGCAAATAATTCTAAGTTTTTAGCACATTCTTGTACATTAAGGTCGTATTTTTCCTTAGATTTATCACCGGGATTCAAAACATAAACTAAATAGTCGATAATTGCATATACTGCGTTTTCATCTTCATAATATTCCATACTTCTATAAATATAACTTTTTATATTTTTATAGGGATTTTTAACTTTAAAATATGCTGTTTTAGATTCTTGAATTTTTTTATCTTGCAGATATTTAGCATATATTTTTAATTTATCTTCTTTTTTATTTTCTTTTAAATTTTCCATATTACTTTTTATATTTTCGTTACCCATCGCATCAAGTATATAATACAACAGTTCCTCATATGCTATGTCTAATGTTTCATCCAAAACATTTTCTGGCTTTAAATTTACAAGGGTGTTTTTAATATAGCACGGAATATACATTAAATTAATTAAAAATAATCCAAATGCGGTGAAAATTAATGACTTTGATAGGACATCTAATTTTAAATGGAAAATTAAAATTAAATCTAAGACAATAGATATTGTATAACATCCTATTAAAAACCATAATCCCTTACTTTTTAAAAATATGTCGTTAAAACTTTCAGAATATCGTTGAGCAGTTAACTGTACTGCAACTAATGTTAATGTAAGTAATAATGCTCCAACAGTTGCTTGAATTGCTGCCATATTTGTTAATAACGAAATAATCATATTCAAATTATTATCAATAGTTAAATCAATCCAATATAAATTATATCCAAAAATAAATGTTAAAAAAATAACAATATAACCCAATGCTAAAACTATATTATTGTAAAGTTTATATTCTTTTGTTCTAATGCATATACCCCATATGAGCCAGTATGTGAATAATAACATAAAAAATGCAAAAATTATATAATGTAAAATTTTTTCCATTCCTATTACCTCAATTATGAATCAAATAAATTATATAATTAAAGTTATAAAAATGTAATTTAATTAAAAAAATATTATATATTTACGATATTAAAATTACCTATGGTGATAAATATGGAAAGATATATGCCAAATGAACTCTATATGAAAAGGCTGTTCAATAAATTAAATGAAATTGAAGAAGATCAAACAAATGGATTTAAAGCTGATTTAGATCTTGATTGTTATGTAAATAATACAATTAAAAAAGTAAATAGTATGGAACAAGGTATTGATGAGCAAACTGAATATGCTATTATTAGAGGATATTCAAAACAGGAACTTTTGGTTGAATACACGATATCATTCTATCCAAAATTTCTTTCAAGTAATGAATACTATGGTAATCAAACTAATCGAGAATCTAGATTACGAACTGCATTGGCATTGGCAAGGTCTCGAAATAAATCAAAAAATAAAAATATATATTTGGAAGCTTTGAAGCACATTTCAAATATTATTTCAAAACTTCCAAAATTTAATTAAATCATATCCAAATAATATTGTTTAATTCTTTTTCATTTATCGGGTTATCAAGCACGTTAATAGATCCAAAATACAAATTAATTCCCCCTCATTATGAATAATATAAATATTGATTTAAACAAATATAAATATATCCATAAAGAAGTCAACTATATTTAAGCACGTTATTGTTTGAACAAATTATTTACCTAAATATCTATAAAGCGTAGCTTTACTAACATTAGTAATATTACTAATCTGAGATACAGAATACTCCCCAGAGTTATAAAGCTTTATAGCCATGGATAACTTATTAGAATCAACTTTAGGACGACCACCAACTCGACCACGTGCTCGTGCAACTGCTAAACCGTTCTTAGTTCTTTCAGAGGTTAAGTCCCTTTCAAACTGGGCTAACCCTGCAAAGATAGTGAAAAGAAGCTTACCATGTGCCGAACTCGTATCGAGCCAAGATTCCTTTAAACTTTTTATTTCAACGTTTAAAGATTTACAGTTTTCAACAATCTCAACTAAATCTTTAGTACTTCTTGAGATACGAGTAAGTTCTGTAACGATTATAATATCATTAGATGATAAACTATCAAACATTTTAATAAATTCAGGCCTATTTCTTATAGTTCCTGAAATCTTTTCTAAATAGATTTTTTCACAACCTACTTTTTTTAAATCTTGAACTTGTCTTTCTAAGTTTTGATCTTTTGTTGACACTCTTGCATAACCTACAATCATAATTATCACGTAAAGTCTCGTTACTTATCTATTTTGTAAGGTTTTGATACCTTGATATTGATACTAAGTTTTGAGAATTATCCCTATATAAAAGATGTTGATTTCTTAAAAAAAGTAAAAAGTCTTAAAAACGGTCGTTTTTGATACATTGTAAAAAAAGATAAAAAAGATAAAAGTAAAATAAAAAAAATAATAATTATTTACAAATATTAGTTTTATGTTTAGGATCTAATTTAAGTAGTTTAAAGATATTTTTTCTCTTAAAACCATGTAATCTAAAAGGTTTGCTTTGTTTTGCACGTAAATGGTAAACATTTTCATTTTCGCTATTATTATTTATTTTGTATTTAATATCCGAATCAGTAGGTGAGAATCTAGAATACTTGTGCCCATATGCTACATTGGATACAAATGATTCAAAAAGTTTCAAATCCTCTTTTGATAATTTTGATAAACTTTCACCTTTTAACTTTTTAATATCTTTGGATGAAATATGATTTTCCAAATTATTTTCATAATACTTTAAACTAATGCAAAAGTCACATTTTTTTGATTTAAAATTACTAGACAATTTTTGAATATTTTTATCAGAAGATAGTTCATCCATTTTTTTAACATTCTTAAATATTTGTATGGGGTAAACAATTTGATTCATAATAATTGCATCAATAATTAAATCCTTATATTCAATCCTCGAAAAGTGTAATCTAGGGTCATATTTTTCAACAAAATAAGATTTAGAAAAGAAATTAGCATCTAATTTTTCTAAATTATTTATATATCTATTAAATTTTTCTAGGTTTTTTAATTCTTTTTTAGATAACTCATACAATTTAGAAATATTTTCTCCTTTACTATTATAATATCGTAATCTAATCGAAGGAGATTCTGCTTTTACGGATTTTGAAGATATAACGCTACGTTTATTACCACTTTCTTTATCAAATAGTATTGCATTATTTTTTGTTTTATTTTTTAAATTAAGTTTTCTAATGTAAATCCCCTAACTATTGTATTATTCCTCATACATTGAAAAATAGTATTTTTTCATATCTTCAACTGATATAACATTTGTAGAAGGCTCTAACTCTCCTAAATCACCCCTTGCATTAACCCAGGGTAATTCCTGGTGCGTTAATGATTCTAATTCAAAACCATTGTAATCGCCATAACTATTCCATATAACCTCTAAAAATGCTTCGGTATCCTCGTCAAACGATGGTTTACCTGCTTGTGGAATTCTATTCCAACGATATATTTTATATTTTTCATATAATTCCACAGATACTGGACCATGCACCCATGCTTGGAATTCATCATTAGTAATAAAACTTCTTTCCAGTAGTGCGTAATGCCATGCAACGGCATAATAACATAATTTTTGCAATTTAATATGATTCATAGACTCTTTATCTAAAAACCAATCTGCTAAATCACTTATAGTATACACATTACCCCTCCTTATGTATTATTCTTTTTTTTTAATTATATATTATTTTTGGATATATCTTTAAATTAAGAACAGTTACTTTTTAAAATAAAAAATAAAAATGATATTATCTTATTTCTTTACGAATATGCGCCATATTTTTTATATGTTTATCTTCAACACAAGATTTTGGTTTTATATATTCAACTATATTATTATTTTCATTTAACAACATCTTAACGTTATCAAATTCCTCATTTTGGTCATATATAATCATACCTTTCTTCAAAATATTAATGTCAGAATCAGAATATTTTGGATATTCCTCTTTAAATCTTTCTTCTGATACTTTATAATACCCATAAGTTTCATTACTAAATAAATCATAAGTTCTATGTTTTAACGGTTTATTTTTACCATACATCTTATCAAAAGGAGGGCTTCTTAAATGGTACATTCCAATTACATCAAAACCACAAAATGAGGATATAAAATCTTGTGCTAATTTTGTATCATTGTCTTTAGAATATCTAGATTTGGCAATATTAATACCATAAATCATACAACTTTCAAAGATATCTTCTGTATGTAACTTTTTTAAAATGTGTTCAATAGAAGCTTTGTTTGTAAGTGTGCCCCTTCCTTCCATGTCTACTACAAATGAGTCTATACCATTTGCTATGTAAAAATCTATTATTTTATCTAAATAAGCCCTCGGGTAAGAAATTGATAACGAACCAATGATTGGTTTATGATTTCTAATATTAACATAATCAATATATTTAGTGTTAAAATCAAGGACTCTTTCAATTAAGTTGGCAGAATCTTCAGGGTTTTTATTAGTAACATTTTTTTTAAAATATTTTGACATAGATGGTATTACCATAACATCCGTATAAGGATAACATAAATCTGCAATTTCGCTTATACAATTTTGATCAGGTTCTAAAATATGATCGTAAGCAGGTATTACAATATTTAAACCATTGTCATTACACCTACGTCTAATATTACTTTCAAGATTATTTGCAACGTTGAGTTGTTCCCTAGCTTCATTTAATTTTTCGAAAGTAAATTCTTTATATACTTCATTTATTCCTTCAGGAGGGCCTCTTTTAAAAGTAGCTGTTGAAGGTGTTGTTATTTTTTTAGAGCCTATTTTTATAGCTAATTCTTTTAAAGCTAGCTCATCATCCAAATTTTTTAATTTAACTTCTAATTTTCCCATAATAGCCAACCCCTAATTTATAATATATTCGTAAAAAAATAATCTCGAATTATAATTAGATTATACCTAATTGTCCTAATTATATTACTATTATATAACAATATATTGTAATAGATATATATCGTTTTCTTTTATACATCTAAGACTTAGATTTGATAACGTATTATATAAATGAAATATTGAAAAATATAATTATTTTGTTTTTATCTTTTTTTCATTCAGTAAGATTGTAAACTCCTCATTTTCTATATTGGCTATACTTAAAGCTGTTTCAAAATTTATTTTCTCTTTTTTTAATAATTTAATTGCATAATTTATTCTTTTGTTATATAATTCGTTATAATTTATTGATTTTTCAGCATACTCGGGATATTTATTATATACATATACCATTATTTCATTATCGGACAAGTCATTTAAAAACTCTTTTAAGCTATTTATATTACTAATTAAATTATCTTCAAGAGTTTCTTTTGATGATAATATATTGTAAATACAGTGTCCTTTTTTAGATAACTTGTAAGACAATAATTCATTTTTTTTATTTAAATTGGTCATATCTATTAAGTTAAGAGATATGAGGTTATCTATTATCTCAGGCAATACGCAACTAAATGGTCCATAATTATAAGGAATAATATCAAAAAGTTCAATCATTCTGTCTCCAACAACTTTTGAAGTTAAAAAAAGTAACTTTTGAAGTTTTAACCTGCTTTTTATTTTTTGATTGTTTAAGGTGCCTAATATATATAATACAATTTGTTCCTCTTCGACTAAACTATCTGCAATTTTAACATAATCTTCCATAATATCACACCAATAGTATACCACAATTGTATATATCATTATTGAAACCAGTTAACCTAAGGTAAAAAAATCTAAATTATAGGGTAAAGTTCCCAAATCTCTCTTAAGTCATCCATCTCTAAAAGTTCTTTTTTATTATCTACTTCGTATTTTCCAGTTTCTTTATTGTAACTTAGAATTCCCATAAGCATCTCTAAATTAAAGCCTTTTTTAAGTACTCTATCGATTTTATAAACTTTTTTATAAACTAAATATTTTTTACCATCTTTAAATTCAACCCCATCTTCTTTTACACCAGTTTTAAAACTTGAATCGATAAAAAACTTATGTTCATAACTCGGTTCTGTAATTAATTCCATTAAAACCACCCTAGTAAATCGTTACTTTTTTTCTTTTTATTAGTATTTTTATTAGCATTTTTAGATTTATTTTTTGTAGTTTTTAATTTTTTCTTTTTCTTTTTAGGAGCTTTAACATATTTACTCGTTACTTCTTTATCAATATCCTTTAAACCTTTAACATATTCTTTTTCTTGGTTTTTAAAGATATTATAGAATGATTTACCTTTTTTAACAATATTCTTATCCATTATAAAAGCACTATGCCAATCTGCAAACATTTCTTTATTAGATTTTCGATATCTAATATGTTCTTCTCCGTCACGATATAAAAGTGGATTTAATAACTGTTCTTCATCGTAAGGGTTTATTTTCTTAGTTATTTTAATTACTTCATTTCTTAGTTTTTTAGAATTGCGACCTAATGTATGAAAATCATAAAATCCTGAACGGTCCTTTTTATTTTTAATATTTCTATCGTATGCGTGTCCCAATTCATGAGCATAGATTCTATCAATATCATTTTTATCTTGATACGAGGTATCTACCCTAATCCTACCCTGTGAAGGTATTTTAGATGTTCCCAATCCATTATAATGATATTCAAATACTCCATCTTTTCTTTTCCATCTAAATTTCCTTTTTTGAACTTTTGGAGCTCCAACATGTTTATGAACAAATTCTAATCTTCTATCAATAAGTTCTTTTGGTTGTGTATCAATTCCCCTAATATCATAGGCTTTTGGATTCTTTTTCCACTCTTCAATCTGTTTTTTCTGTTTTTTACCTTGCTTAATAACTCTTTTTGATTTTAATAGGTCTTTATGCTGTGCATCCACAGGCATCTTATGAAAATGTTTTCTTAACTTTTTCATCTCTTTTTCATTTGGAACATAGTCTTTACTTTTGGATTTTTTCTTAGGTTTTTCTACTTTCTTACCTTTCTTACCCTTTTTAGGTTTTGGAAGTCTACACGGCGTATCGTATCCTTCTAAATCTCCTTTATTTGGTGCACTCGTATAACTATCTACTGCTTCTTTATATACAGTTTGTGCTCTCTTAGCTCTATCTATTGCAATAGCTCTTTTAGACCTCGTATCTACAAATTTAGCTATGGTTTCACCTCTTAAATACTAAATAACAATAAAAATAAATGAAAAAAATTAGTATTAAAGTTCAAAAATAGATTTTATATTGTAATGACCAGATTTCTTATATTTTTTCGATTTAGCTTTCTTCTTTTTATTATCTTTCTTATCAAATTCTGGACGAATTCTCGGTTTAGGAAGTTCAATAATTTCTTCAACAATTATTTC
Organism: Methanococcus voltae; assembly: GCF_017875395.1. Lineage (NCBI taxonomy): Archaea > Methanobacteriati > Methanobacteriota > Methanococci > Methanococcales > Methanococcaceae > Methanococcus > Methanococcus voltae. The sequence goes on from NZ_JAGGMO010000004.1 coordinate 29,991, forward strand.
TTTTTTACGAATGATACTATCAATTGGTTTTGATATCGTATTTTTCGTCTTTTTAGATTTTGGATTATATTTGTTATTTTTAAACTTAGATTTTTTAGAAACTTCCTTTTCTAATACACGTTTTTGTTTTGAAATCGTAGAAGTTAGCTGTTTTTCCAAGTTTACAGTTTTAGTTTTAGATTCTGTTAATGTTAGATTTGCCATTAAATTACTTGTTTTTTCACCAGTTCCAGTTAATTCCTTTGATATATTGCCTGATACTACACCAATACCCAATAAATTATTAGTTTTTAACCCAGTATTTGTTTTAGAGTGACTTTTAAGTTCTTTTTCTAACAAATTATTTGTTTTAGATTGATATTTTGTCCTTGCATCTTCCAAAGCTTTTGTATTTCTGTTAGTTTTACCATTAGTCCTTTGATTATAGTTATTTTGTATATCCTGTTTTTTACTTCCATTATTATTGCTTTTATTTTGAGTATATGAAGTTCTATTTTTTTGAACTTGATTAGTATTTCTATAATTTTTGCTGTGATTATTTCTGTTTGTGGTTACATTTCTCCTTCTTCCACCATATCCCCATTTTCCTGAAGATTGCTTTTTTAATAACCCTTGAATTCCAGTCCCTAATATTATATCTGCATTTGCTAACTGTGCATTTTGGAATTCTGCCACTATTTCTAGATTTTTTACTTCATTTGCTTTTACTTCATCCAATAATTTAGAATATTCGACAGGATTATTATGCTTATTTATTATATCATTTGCATATTTATAGGTAGAAAGCTCTTTTACTTGTGCTTTACTTAATTTTAATTCTTTTATTTTTGATTTAGCTATTTTTTTAGGTTTTCCAGAATTATCATTTAATTTTAATTGCTGTCGCTTTGGATTTTTAAATTCCTTTAAATATTTTTTATTCTGTTTATAAAATTCAATTTCAGGGTCTTTTATTAAATTATCATTACCTTTCTTTTTAATTTTTTTAGAGTGACTTTTAAGTTCTTCTTCAAATCTTATAAATTCTCTGTCTTTATTTTTTATCTTTTTTTCAGTAAGTTTTATTTTTTTAGGGTTTTTAACATTTATCTCTTCAATTGATATGTCAAAACCATCTATAAGTTTATTTTCTGCTCTGTTTCTTAATTTTATCAATTCTTTTCGATTAATAGATTTGATATCGGACTCCAATAAATTATTTATTTCTTTAAGTGCATAATTATACTCTTTATTTTTCATATAAGCTTTAATATTATTCATTTTACTTTTTACATTTATCTCAGAGCTTGAAAGCTCTTTAAGCTTAGAATCTGTTTTTAAATTATTTTTAAATTCTTTATTGTATTTCTTGTTAACTTTTTTATTAAGCTCTTTTTCCAAATTTATTTTAGGTTTAGAGTCCTCCAAAATAATGTTTTTATTTTTATTGACGTTTTTAAGCTCCCTTTCTAACATACTATTTTTCTTAGGTTTTTCCAATAGTGAAACGCCCTTGGGAGTTTGTTTTAAATTTTTTGCATAATTAGCTATACCTTTATCCAATACTATTTTTTCAGTTTTGAATAAACTTTTATAACCTGATTTTGCAACACTTCTTGCACCTAATACCATTAAAGGTAAATTTACCATACCTGCCACGTTTTCCGCTGAAAAGTCTCCCTTAAGTGCTTTTCCATAAGGTGTTACAGTTCCGTGATACGTGCCTTTTACAGTTGTATCCACAAATTCATTAGACAATCTACCAAACGTTTTATCATTGGATATTAATTTAGCAGAGTCCACACCTATTGCCGTTCCAGCACCACCTATAAAGTCAACCGTACCGCCTGCTACATTACCCCCTATTTTCCTACCTACTACTACAGGGTATGAATAATATCCATCATTTTTATCAATTTCCAAAGGATTATGGATATTAATTGATTTACCATCTTTTAATCTTTTTAAATCTTCAACATCCTGATAACCTTGTAACATGAAGTTTGCAACCCCCTTTTCAGCACCTTTTGAAATAGTGTCAACCCACCAATTAACACCGATTTGCTCTTTATACCAGTCTAAATTCTTTTCATCTTCTATTTTCTCTTCTTTCCAGTATTTAGGTTTAGTTTCTTCAATTGTAAGTTTATTTCTTTCCCAATCGTAATTTAATTTTTTATCGTTAGCTAATGTCATTGAATCAAGATATTGACTATCGATAGGTGTAGAATTACCTGAAAAAGTATTCTTTTTAGGTTTTACACTATTAAACAACCCTTTTGTAGAATTATATTTCTTCCCCCATTCTTGTCTTTCTAATTCTGATTTTGAAGTAGTTTTTATATTTGTATTGTGTCTAATTGGAGTATTATTTTTATTATAATTCCCAGATGCACTATTTCTCCAATTTGAAGATTCTTCTTTTTTTGCATAGATATTATATCCTAAATCTTCGTTATTTTCCCATCTTTTTTTATCATTAAACGATTTAAAAGACCTATCCGCTTCTTCTTGTTTAATTGTTTTTTTATTTCCTTTATTCGTTATAAATTCATAATCAAAACTTTCAGAATATCGTTCTGAATCATCTATGATTATTCTTCTTTTACCCCCTCCTGACGTATAATATTGAATTGAACCTTTATTAAAAACACCTATTACTTCATTAGTTTTTTTATCGTAAACGACTGTAAAATCTTTGTTTTTTTCATGTAGAACCACTTTTGAAGCATCGTAAGTATTTCTATAGGGTTTTATCTTATTTTTAGTATTTTTAGAGCTATCTTTGTAATATCTTGACGTTACATAAGCTTCATTTTTCCAACCAGTTCCTGAGTTTGGAGCTTGGCGAGGGTCATAGTCTAAACCCTTGTTAGTGAAATATTTTTTTCTATCTTCAAAATTCTTAAAGTGTAAATCATTTCGTTTAGTTTGTTGTGTTTGAGCTTCTTCCTGGTTATTTTGAATATTAACTTTATTTTTATTGTTGTTATTGTTTAAATTAGATTTTTTATTATTTGCAGAATTTGGCACATTATGATATCTATTTCCCGAAGAATCCCCTTCTTTTTTAAATCCGTCTTTTGTTTTTTGATAAGCGTTTCCTTTATCATCATAATGAGTTTCACCACTTCTTATTGCACTTGAAGAATTCGATTTATTACTATTTTTTGAACTTGAACTTTTTTTACTGCTTCCGCCACTTGATTTACCACCGCTAGAAGACGAAGAACTATTTTTAGAACCGCCTGAACTTATCTTACTATTCGTAGATTTTGAACCTTTTGAATCAGAATAAGGAAAGCTTCCCATGATTTCACCTAGTTATCCTTTTTTAATGAATTCACATGTTCATACAATACTTCTGTTTTATACCAGTTTAATTGCTTGTTAAATAAGCATATAACACCATAAGCTACAAGGAATAAGTAAATTATATTTACTTTCCAATCTAATGATAATTTATCAAGGGCTAAAAATGAACCATATTCCAAAGATATGCGAATACCAAATAAAATTAATCCACCCACTATCGCCCATAAATTTCCTTTTCCTAAAGAATAGATTAATAAACAGATTCTAAATTTACTATCAAATTTAATCAATGACATAGGGTATTTCTTACTTTTATGAACTATTAAACTCCAAGGTATTACTAAAATAGCAATTACCATCCCAAAAATAAGTAATACAGTATCTCCAAGTGTAGACATAGTAGGGATATGTAATAATCCAAAATACCACGGATAAATAGATGCTATGAGGAAAGCTAACGATCCTAAATCACTTATCCAATCTATTTTTTTACGATTTTCTAAAAATTCAATCGTTTCTTTGTTATTAGTTAATACTGCCATGATTTCACCCAATCGAATTAATTCTTAAAATAATTAAAAATATCAAATATCCAATTGTTATAAATGGAACAAAAGGAATATCTTTTTGTTTTTTGAAATAAACATAAAATAAGCTAAGATAATTAGAAATTCCTAAAATTATAATAAAACCCCAAATCCCTGAAATCGGAATTAAGGAAATAAAAATTAAAATGTCACCAAAACCTAATTTAGTGAATCTACTAAATAAAACAAGCAATATAATCGAAAATAGCATTTCAATTGTATTAAAAACTAATAAGTAGCTATTTGCAATTAAAAAAATAATAGGTATTAAATTAATTACTTTTCTATCTGCAATATCTGTTAATGATAATAATACCAAATAAAAACAATTAATCAAAAATATCATAGTATTACTCTTTATATTTTCTATAGCCCCATCTAAGAACTATTATTATAATATATAGCACAAAAAAATCCATAAAAAGACTTAATAAAGATTCTAATCCTTTGAAATATTCCATCGCAGAAAAAATACTCCTTATATAAATAGAAAAAGAAAAAACTATTAAAGCCATTGTAATAACTATTCTTCGCATTTCTTCTTGTATAGTATCTAATATATCCAACATTTTCACTTCTTTTAGTTGATTAATAAATTCACTTCTTTTAATTTTCGATTTCATCATAATCTACCTCTGTATCGTATGATTCATTATTTAATATTAAAAAATAAAATAAAACGCCAATTACCCCAATTTGTGCAATTTGAAAAATAGCGATATTTTGAAAAGTAAAAATAATTATAAAAAGAAAAGCAAGAATACCAATTAATTTATATTCTTTTTTCATATTATCACCTAAATACATATTGAATTATATATTGATTCAGAAATTTCAGAATAATTTTCTACATTATGAATTGGATATTCATTTGAATCATGCGATTTGTTAGTAATATATAATCTAAAATCTCCTGTATTCAATATAGTCATTTTATAATGAATATCTGAATTAATTCCTTTTTTCAAAATAAAATTAGACTCAAAAATAGGATTCACTATATCACCTAAAAAAATATTTTTACAATCTTTCCAAATACCCAAACTACTGGAACTCCAATAAGAACTCCAAGAATTAAAGTAACCATACTTTTTAGATTAGTTAATATTTGAAAAAGTACTGGATGACCAATAGTAGCAGATTCCGCTACTGGATAGAGTGCCCCTACAATTATTGACAACAAATAGCAAAATGCTATCGTTGAAATGACTCCTATTCCTATTGACATAATCCAACCATTGGAACTTTTACGTTTTTCTTCTTTATACATAATTCCACCTTAATAATCTTCTTTAGGCATTACAATCGGGTAAATTAAATTATAAGTCATCATAGCTACGAATATTGTATTAATGGCTGTTAGGGTAATATTAATCGGTGATGCAGTAGCTATATTTAATATGTCTACTCCCAAAGTACCTAAAAGAACAAAATAGCCTGATTCAATTATTAAAGGTAATATTTCATTACCGTCAGAATGAACATAAGCAGTAATTCCCAAGCCTAATGGGATAATCAATGCAAGACCTATAGTATTCTGAAAAACGTAATTTAAAAGCCCAAATATATCGTGATTATGCAAAAAAGATATGGGAATTTGAATAACTTCCATAATTTCCCTCAATTTATCGTATTTTATTATTTTTATCGTTATTTAGTATTTAATTAGTTTATTTAAATATCTCAATTAGTGTTATTAAATAAGATAACCAAGTAGCAGAGCTTAATAACATTGCATAAGGTACTGGAATACCTAAAGCAAGCCATAACCCATAATTACCCGTTAGTAGATTAAATAAAAAGCCTGCTATTTTAGAAACCCAAATATAATTATTAAATATGGCTTCTCCGAGATTTGTCGGCGTGCTTCCGGTTTGTTCACGTACTTCTTTCGTCATATTTCTACCATCAGGTACTTCTGGCGTATCGATATAAGGTATATGATACAGACCTGCAATTGAAGATGCCGTTGTTATACAAAGTGAAAAAATAAAAATTACAGAAAAGATTTTTAAACCTTTCATTTTATCTACTCCTATTTACCCATTTTAGATTTTATGAAATAAACGATTGCAAGACCTGTAAAAAAGCCAACCGTTATAATTGATAAACCATTTTCTAAATAAACCGATAATATTGCAAATACACCGCCTGCCATAAGTAATGACATATGAAAATACGATTTAGGTACAATTAAAAGAGTTATCAAAATTACCAAAGCAATTACTAAAGAAAATAGTTTTGAATCGTATGTATTTTCAGTTATTTTATTATTTATTAAAATCATAGTTTCTGATTTAATTAATTTATTTGATGAATCATAGATTTTTAAATCAACTTTAAATTGATTGGGGGTATTATTTATATTATCAATTATTGTAGATTTGTCAATTTGTATAATTGTCATATCACTTGTTATTTTGTAATTATTTGTATAATTTCCATAATTTGATTTAAATTCAACCTTTAATGTTTCAGCATCTGAATTTGATTTACCATATATAATTATACATTTTTCATTTTGAGTAACCTGTATCTCTACACCATTATTACTATTAGAATAAGGTAAAGAAATATCTTTTGCACTATCCACGGTTAAATCTTTGTAAAAAACGTCATTTATGTATATTTTGTAAACTTTTCCAGTAATTAGGTACGTGTTTAATTCTTTTGTATTTTCACAGATTATTTTGTTATCTGTAGATTTTACAGTTATTTTATCATCATAATAGGAGGATAATCGCACTTGAGATAAATAAGAAGTCTTTGAAGGCATATAAATATTAATTACACTATTTTTAGAAGTATAAATGCTTCTAACTACGTTATTATATGAAACTACGATTAATGAATTTTCAGGTAATGAAACATTTATTGAATCGTTTGTATTTTTATTTAGATTTTCAGTATTTATTACTAAACTATCGTTAAATTTTGTACTGTTATCTTCATAGTAAAAATTAACTAAATAGTTAGTATACTCTATTTCTTGAACTGTAATATCGTAATTTTTAGTTATTTCGTTGTTATACGTTATAGTAATAATATAATTTCCCGTTTTTGTATAACTGTGTGTAATTGTGTTTGAATTCATCGTATTTGACGAACCATCGCCCCAATTTACTATCGTTGTAGTAGGTAATTCTCCATTAATTGTTAACTCGAAAGATTGCCCTATTTTTACAATGCTTGGATATTCTACTTCGTTTTGATAGCCTGTAGAATAATAATCTATGTTTGAATTCGAAGTTATTGAGCCTTCATTTGTCGATAGTGTATATACATTCATATAATTTGGAGAATTTAAATCACTTATATTAATATCAATTTGATAATTATTTAGTGCATAATTGTTATTATTGATTATTTTATATCCTCCAAGAATTAAAATAACCGAAATATTTTCATCATATTTTTGAACACTAATGCCTTTCACTTTTAAGCTATTGCCCTGATATTGTCCAATTACTAATGACTTTTCAAGGTCTCCATATGTCATATTAGTGCATACATATTGATTTGAATTAGAAATCAATTTTAATTCATTTTCTGTTAAAATATATTGTGCGTAATGTTCTGTATTTAATGTAAGCGTATCTACCGACATTATATCAGATTCTTTACCTGAATTCCAAGTTCGCCAATATCCTGTGGATGTTGAACGATATGGAGATACTGCATAGCCTTGTATGTCTAATATACCCCATGATGTAATCATGCTTGGATTATTTACTTTTGCAAATCCAAAAGTTTGAAAATTACCTGATTGATACGTTGTCGCTTTGATTTTTACATTTTTTGTCCACGTTTGTGTAGTCCAAATATATGCGTTCGCACCATTAGGTGTTATTACAATCCATCCATCCTGTGTATTAACTGTAGCTGTTCCTTCAGTGTATGTTTCCAAACCATTGAGCGATGAACCGTCATTATAATAGTCATAAACCTCATTTGGATTACTTACAATTACGGGGTTAGATGTTTCTTCAATGTACACATTAGTCGTACTACTTGCCGGAATATCTATAATCTTGCCAGTTAAAACATCGTTATCGATAAAATAATTACAATAATTTTTTTGAACAGTTATCGTTTCAGTACTTGGTGGATTATCATTTCCAAATTTTACAGCTAACGTTCCAGTTTCTGTAATTTTTACATATAATTTACTTAAAATAATTGGTTTTTTATTGATTATTCCTTGAATATTTGTATTTGTTTGAGGAATTTCAATATTAATTTCTGAATTATCTTTAATATTTTCAGTACTCATTTCATAATAATAGTTAGTATTTTCAACGTTTACGGTTTCAGAAATCATATGTGAAGTACTGTTTAAATCGATATATTGAATATTAAGCGTTATTGTTGGTTCATTTGTAGTTCCTTTGATTATTATTTTATTTTCGGATAATTGATTAATTTTAAAACTATCTAATTTTTGAGGAACGATATTTCCATTCATATAAGCTACTATGTCTGAACCATCTTCTTTTACACAATCGTAGTTTATTAAAGCATATTGGTGCTGTTTGAAATACAATTTATCTTCGTTATCTATAAAACCATTGTTGTTAAAATCAGGAACTCTATCAACTAAATAAATTGGAAAAGTCGCAGAAGTTCCTTCAAAATCTGTAACTTCAATATTTGTATAATAATTAAAATCTGCAGAAACGGAATTTATCGATAAAAAAGCTAATAAAATCAAAAAAAGAAAAACGTATTTCTTCATATTTTTCATAATATCACCCAATTATCTATAATATCCGTCTTCTGACTCGTATCCGTTTCTACTTGCATAAGCACTAACTAATATAGCGACTATTATCAATGTCACAGATAAATTTAAAACTAAAACGATTTGGTCGTGCCAACCCATCATATCGGGAGCCATTTCCATTGCAATGGGATATAAAGCCTGGTCTATTGAAGAAACCGCAATAGTTACAACATACCATACAAATATGGTCATTCCGATTCCTACAATGGATAATATTAGTGTTCTTATTTTTTGAGATGTTAGCATAATTCCACCATTTACCCCATATTAACTTATAGGAATCGTTGTAGCGTTTGAGGCTACTGTTCTTGCTGTTTCATTTACTGCTTGCACAACTACATGGACGTCTTGCTGTCCAAATAACATACTTAACCCGTAACCACCTAATAAAAGGAATACTCCACCTGCAATTAAAGCTATTATATAAAATTGAGTTTTGTTAAAGTCTTTCAAGTGTTTTAAAATATGGTTTGCAGTTCTTTCCTCAATGAAACCTTGAACTCTCATAGGGTCTCCATCAAGTATGTAGTCATCAAAATCAGCTAAATTTACAAATTCAATAAATTTAGTATTATGAATTTTATTACCTGTTTTTTTATGTTTTTTAAGGATAAATAGCGATTCTCCTAAATTTTTATCTTTATATTTATCCACCATACAAGTAATAAATTCTAAATATTTCCTTTTTAGATTTGAATAATTTTCAGAATCATTATGTTTTTCATATTCTTTTAAATCATTTTCAATATCTTCATAAATTTCTAAATCTCTTTCATCAAAATAGCTAACTCCTGAGCCTGCAACTACTGCAAATTTATCCCTCATTTCAGATAATCTATCTTCAAGTTTTGTAATTTGTTTTTCAACCTTTGGGTCTTCCGAATAATCTTCGATAAGTGATTGATATTCTAAATAAGTATTAAAGTATTCACCTATTGCATGAGCTCCATACGTTTGTGTTATTTTCTTTAATATTACGGGTGCATCCCCCCTGATTGGTATACCCATACCTTGCCTAAACTCTCCAAATGGTATGTCCCATAATTTATCTTTTAACCTAATTCTTGGCTGTTCTACAACTCTTTTACCTATTTTTATCTTGGAAATATTACCGTCATGTTCCCCTACGTGTATTTTACCCGTATTGACATCTCTTGCTAAAAAAGTATACTTTTTATTTAGCACATTGTACTTGAAATTAGCCCAAACAATAGATTTTGCATCCTTCGGTATTGCCATTAATGTAAAGAAAAAACCAAAACCACATATACAAGCGATAAATAGTGCAATGACTAATAAAATCATTAATATTATTTCAATCATATTAACCCCTCCTCATTAACCCACTAAAAAATCCTCTTGGTTTTGGAACTTGATTGACGTTGTTGTGGTGCATCGTTTGAACAATATGTGTTAAGTCTGCAAATCTACCCTTATCGGATTTTGTAAGGTTTAAATTAGTAACTGCCATTAAATGTTCTCTTTTATATGAATTCTTACGGGATTTTAAAATATTTGGTTTTCCCCAGTGTTTATTGGAAAATTCATTTATCTTTAAATCCATCATCATTTCTTTTCTACTAAATTCATCAGTCATAGATAAAGCAGTCGATGCACCCAATAAATACACATCAGGGTTATTTTCATAATTATTACCCTCGTGCATTATTATTTTTAAGCTGTCTCTATTACTTATTTCTTGTAAATCAATTGCTTCGGTTACCTTTGAACTTGAAGCATATTGAGAACCGTAATCTTCTGGTTCATTCCCATATTCTTCTTCATCTTCGATATATTCTTCTTCATCGTCATATCTTTCGTACTCTTCATTCATTATTCCACCTGTCGCCCGTTAATTATTGTATACGTGGTAATTATCAAATTCCATAATGAAATAATCATAAAAGTAATCGTTAAATAAGTTAAATCTAATTTAATATCGTTAAAAATAGTATTTGCCGTTGCTATGGTGGTATTGATTGAGAAAATGAAAGTAATAATTCCGAAAAAAAATCTTCGGAATTTAGGGAGTTGTAACATTGCAGTTAAAATAGTAGTTAATATTATCAATGTTACAGTTATTAGCTCCGTGTACATATTTAGAAGTACGCTCTCATCTGGTTAATTAAGAGTAATAAAGGCATAAGTACCAATAAACCAAATACAATACCAATCATAACAATTACTTTATCGGCGTGTGGAGCTAATGCAGTTCCATTAAGTGCATCCATTAGTGGGTTAAGTAAATAACCTAATACGATTAAAGTCATTATAATGGAGATGAACACACCCCCTATAATACTTGCTAAACTACTTATGGCCAATTCACCTTTTGAAACGCCTGTTATTACGTTTGCAAACATTTTTAAGTTTGCTTTAACGTTTTTCATATTTGTTAATAAGATTTGTTGCATATACTACACCTTTTTAATTTTTTTAAAATAATAAATTAATAATTAAATAACTAACTGAAAATAGCCTAATTTCTATTAATTTTTACATAATATCACCTCCAAAATGGAAAATAATAAAAAAACTTATAATAATTTGTTAATATCTCCAATACGTACGTATTGTTTAAGTCCTATTTTTACCGTTGATATTTTGTTTTGCTTTCTTAATCGAGCTACTTTTTGACTTAATGCCTTATAATCAATACCTGTTAGTTCTACGATTACATTGTAAGACATATAATCATTTTCAAAAAGTACGGGCGGTTTTTCATCGTATGTAGTTTTATAACCGCCAGGATTAATTTCTAAACCGTAATAATCATTTGATATTTGTGTTAAATTGTGTTTGTTTGATAATTCAGCAATTGCATCGTCTAAAAAGTTTGAATAACCTGCATTTTTTAGAGGACGATACAAATTATAAAGTTTAGGTTCTTGACTCCATTTAAAAGTAAAAGTAGCGTTGCTATTACATTGTTTCATGAGTTCTTCGGGGTCGTTTGAAATATACTGACCTGTTGAACGTAATGATTTAAGCTTAGTTGCGAGATTAAATTTATCTTCGCCTAAAAAAATATATCCAGTACCTAAATTTTTATTAACATCTAATTTGCCCAACAGGATTATAACATCAGAACGTTGAATAATCAAAGGTTGTATTTCAGTCATATTTGGAGTACAATGTAAACCGATAGCTCCCGAGATTCTTGCATTACGATAATATTGTTTTAATCTAATTGATTCTTTTGTTGAAGCATCTTGAGAGTGCATCCATGTGTGAGCTTCGTCAATTAAATAAACTATTTTTTTGTTACCGAGCTTATTCTGAGTTTGAATATATTCAAAAAAGCGTATAACCTCAGAACCGCCCGAAAGGTAGAATTTAGATTTAAGATTATCTAAAAAATGTTCATCTATGGTAGCACCTAATATCATAGATAATCCGGATTTACCAGAACCTTCCTTACCCATAATTAACACCTGTAAATCAGACTCGGATGCAATTCTTGAATAAGATAATAGTTGAAAAAAAAGACAAATCGGTATATTACTATTATTTTGAGGAATGTAGTTTTTTAACATGTTTTTAAAAATATAGTTTTGATTCGTTTTCCGTGTTTTCCGTGTTTTCAGCATATTCACACCCCCCTCTATATATATTATATAATAATATAAGTCGAGCAAAAAAAACGGTTAAAATTTTTTATTTTCTTTATTTTTCGATTTTAAAACTTCCATATTATTTTCCAAAGTTTCAAACGCTTCGTCAAAAGCTTTAGGATATGAAGAAGTGAAACAATCTTCTAAAAAATCTATAACGGTTTTCGATTTTTTATTATACAAGTTATTGACTTTTATAAAACCAACTTGGTAAGCTAAGTTTTGTAATTTATCAAAATAGTATTTAATTTCATTTATATTAACAATGATAACTTTTCCATTCATATTATTTGTTTTTAATTTTAATTCTTTTACATAAGGTGCTATGTTTCTTTCTTCTTTCTTTATATATTCTTTTACGTGCGGTTTAAGATATCTTTGCAATACATTAAGCTCATCGACAAGAGATTTTACATATTTTAAATTTGAACTGTTTTTTGCGAGACTCTCTAATTCGATTGCATTAACATAGTGTTCAGCAATATATTTTCGTAAATCCAAATCTGCGATTACTTTACCCTGACCGCCATTTTGATTTTGGATATCCACATTATATTTCTCTGAATTATTATATTTCATAACAACCCTCTGCAACTTTATTAATTGCAATTTCTATGACTTGATAGTCGAAATAATTAGGATGATTTTGTTTAACATTCTTTATTGTTTCAAAAAATAGTTTTTTCTTATTTTCGGATAATTTATATTTTTTAGCAAGTTCGCCAGCTTTACTTTTAACCGTGTTCATTGAACTACAAGTTCCAGCATTAATAACTGCACTATTTAGTAGTGTCCCACAGCCTGTATCATAAATAACTGCAAATTTACCCGATGCGTAATAATCTCTTTGTCCATAATCTATAAAAACTTCTTCACATAGTGGACATACTTTTAACTTCATAATTACACCATTCTACATCCTATATTTACTAAAATGAGGGTGATGAGTAATTTAAAAATAGTTTTGAAATAAATTAATTAATTAAATAATTTATAGTTAATAGTCCTTTATTTAAGGATATAATGAGGGGTGGGAAAATAGTAGGTAATCTATTCATTTGTTCATTAGGTCGACACCTTCACAAATGATAATATGATTTAAAACTTTATCATTTAAAATAGATGTTATTAAAAAAGTTAAAAAAAGTATTTTAAATTTAATATTGTTAAGTCATTAGTGTTAAGTTATCTTTTAAATTTTCCATATTTGGATTCTCTTTTCTCAAAAGCTTGTTCTCCCCCCTCCAAAATTTCAAAAATATGTTCCCTAATACCTCGATTATATAAGATACCTTTCTTACTATTTTGATAATTATTATTACAATTATCACAATTACCAAAATTCTTATTATCACATAATTTGTGAGGATTATATGAATATTCCAAAGCACCATTTGTATATTCAAATTTACATTCTTTATTTTCAGTACTATAACCATCCTGATTTGCAACAATGATATTTTCAGAGTCAGTAGATACGACTAAATTAGGATTGTGCGATACAATTATTATTTGTCGATTAATTTTTTTATCTTTGATGTAATTTACTAAATTTTTAGAAACAGTTCTATTATCTAAATTATCTTCGGGTTGGTCAATTAATATAGGATTTTCTGAATTATTGAGTTCAAGATATAGTTTTAATAAAACGGTGCCTTTTTTTCCCTCAGACATTTTACTTATTGAATCATTTTCATATTTTATATCATAATTAATTGTAAAATAATTATCGAACAAAGCCGATATCTGATTTAAATATGTTTCACCATTTTTTATTATATCTTTTTTATGTCCTTTCTTATAAGAGTCTAAAATAAACTCAAAAATATTAGAGATATTTGAAATGTGGGTATCTAGATTATATTCATAGTACTTTTTATCATTGAAACATTTGAAAGTAGCATAAAATTCTCTATTCGATGATTTGTAGAATATATCGCTAAAATTTTTGTTATCAAAACTTAAGTTCCCAGTAATAGTTAAATTACTTTCTAGATTATTATCTCCATATTCACTATTTATCTTTTTAATACGACTATTATAATTTTCGAAAATTTTAGTATAATGTAGGATAATCTCCTCTTTATTAGCATTTATTCTTTTTTCGAGGTCTTCGATTATAGTTTCTAAATTGATAATTTTATCAAGTTTAGATTGTTCTTTATCCTTTTTTTCAAATAAATTCTTAATAATAGCTTCTTTTTCTAATTTTTTGGCATATTTAGATATTTTTTCTTTTAGTATATCTTGCTGTGAGATATAATTAATTATTTGATTAGTGGTTTCTTCCATATATTCGTATATTTTACTTTCATACTCAATACTAATTAATTTTGAGCGTATGCTTATTTCATCTTGTAAATCTTTTATTTTACTGTTTAAATTACTTAAATCGTTTTGATTAGTATTTTGACTATGCTGTATACCATAACTACCAATCCCTTCCATATATTCATTAGTAGCTTGTTTTATATGCTTTTTAAAAGAACTTAATGTATTCTTTAATTCATTTTTACTACCTAAATCCTTATTTAATGAGTCTAATTCATCTTTTAATTTGGTATATTCTTCGAGCTCTGATTCCGATAATTTACAGGTAACTTCTAAATCCTTAATTTCATTAGTTAATCTTTCAATCTCGCTAGTAATGGCGGTTTTAGAACCTGCATTATATAAGTCAGCAGTATATTTTAAATATTCTTCTAAATTACCATCTAGGTTAATGGATAATGAAGAAATTTTTTTTTGCAAATTTTTTACATTACCTTCCATATCTTCCAAGTATTGTTTAATGTCACTTTTTTCAAAAATTATATTTTCCACAAGTTCATTTAATTCTTTAGAATTTTCACTTATGGTTGACAGATGCATTTGAGGAATGTATGTAATATTACGATTTTCTTTATTTTTATCAGTATATTTATCAATATGTTCGTCGCCCCAAACAACTTCAAAATCCTCTAATTCCTTCTCAAAAAACTCATCATATTTTTTAATTTTTTCCGAATTATAGTTTTTTACGTCCTTTGCGCATTTTAAATCGTCACTGATATTACTATTAATTGTCTTTGCAATTAAATAAAGCAATATAGATTTCCCTGACGATTTACCCCCTATTATAGAATTTAAATTTTGATTTAAATATATTCTTTCATTAGTAAAATAAGGTTTTCCAGTTTTATCTGCGCGATTTATAAATCTAACATATTTTATGTAATCATATGGTGTTTTTTGCTCAGGTTTTTCCTCTTGAACTTTTATACGGTCATTATCATAAACGATTTGTTTCAAACCTTCAAATGTGGTATTTGCTTTTATCCAAGTTTTACAATTTCCAATCTTATCTTTTTGAGTAGAATTTGAGAAATAATGTGCATCGCTACAATCCAATAATAAATCATTTACCTTATTATCTTTTAATTTAGTTTTAGCATTATTATAGTTTTCAACAGATTCAGATGCGGTAAATACAAGAGGTACCCTATTAATAATATTTTTCTTCTCGGAAATTGATGATTCACTCCACCCTAGTTTATCCCATTCCGTTTTACCGACTGCCATTAAATATTTTCCCTGAAAACGATTATTCATTATTAAATTACTTTCAATATCTTTAAAATCTACATTTAAATTATTAAACCCAATTTTTAAATCGGATTTTTTATCATCTCTGGGGCTAGTTTCTTTTATTTTTTTACCCAATTCTTCCAAAGATTCTTTCGTTACGCAACCATCCCAAATAACCTCCTCTCGACCAAGTGTTCCTTTTTCTAAATGGTACTTACATTGGATTGCCTTTAAAAACTGACTTTTAATTGTTTTTACTTTAAGTTCTTCAGAAAATATAACGTGTAAATTTATACGTTTAAGATTCTCAAACTTTACACCTGCAAAATTACTTATTCTAAATTCAACTACAGGTAATAATGTATCGATATTTTCTAATCGACCCTCTTTTTTATAATTTAATAACTTTTCATAGCCATCAAGAAATAAGTAATCATTAATCCCGAGAACTTTAAACTCAGAGGGTAAGTTTTCCAAATCTGTTACATATTTTTCCCAAACGTCAGCTTTGCCCCCATAATGATTAATTATCGAACAAGGGGTATGAACATGTAAATCCCATATATTCCATTCTGAACCTCGAGGGTATTTTATATTCAAAATATCACCACCAAATTATTAAATTAGATACCATACTATAATAATTAGGTTTCAATATATAATTAATAATTTAAATATTTTCCCCATCGGGGGTAAAAAGTTAAAAAAAGTATTTTTAAATGTAGTATTTTTATTATTAGTTAATTTTTCATTATTTAAATTTAAAACTTGTATAAATTAACATTTCCCTTTATAACGCCCATATTTATAAAACCTTCATTATTTGATGAGCTATTAGCTCCAAATTTAGAATTATAATCATTATTTTCCAAATTATCTAAATTATCCAGTATATTTTTAAAATAAATTCCTTTATCGGATAATTTATAAATATCTTTATTATTCAATACAATTTCTAAGTTTAACAGTTCTAACATTATCATATCTAATTCATTATAATCTATTCTTAAAACACTTTTTAATTCTTCAAATTGTAATTCTTTATTTACATGCAAACAATTAATTATTTCTTTAACATGTTCTTTTGAAATCAATTTATCCATCATAATAAACCCTCGAGATTTTTAATTGGATATATTAAGAATTAGTACTTAATTAGTTAAATCGTTAATTTAAATAATAATATTTTCTAAAAGATTACATATATAATTTAAGGTTTTAACGGGTTAAAAAGTTTAAATTTATAAAAATTTGTTTCGGTAATATTTTATATTCTTAAACCCAAATATATTTTTATTATATTTGAGGGGATTATTATTAACGAGTACATAGCAACTTGGAATAATATAATAGCAAATTGTAGTTATGATAATACATATAAAATGGCGTGGGCTAAGGCATTGGTAGAACTATGTGTTCTAAATACGGATTTAAAAAATATTAAAAATAACCAAAATTCAACAATTTCATTCACATTCGAAGAAATTGCAGAGCTATATTTAAAATATTATTGGAATCAAACAATATACTTTGATTTAGTACAGGGCTCTAATCTTACAAAATTACCTGTCATTATACAGCACGTTAAAAAATTGATAAGAGAATATAACGCTATTGCAGGAAATAATCCTAAAAAATATGAAAAAATAGATTTTAAAGCATTAGGTTTAGAAAAAGCTTACAAAAATACTATAAAAAAGATTTCTAACGTACTACCTGAAAATGTAGCTTGGAGATTTAAAAAATTAAATAAAAATACTTACGAAATTTATGAATTAGACTTAGAAAAAAGAACTGTTAGTTTTAAATTAGAAGATGCAATGATTTTAAACAGGTACTCTGATTTAATGTTCCAAATAATAAATTATCGATGGACACAGATGTTAGAAGGTTTTAACTTATCTCCTCGAATATCTTCAAAAGTAAAAGTTTGTGACCAACCTGAAATTAAAAGAAATAGCTTAAATAAATTTAAAAAGTTTTTAGACTGCGAATTTGAAGATGAATATAGGTATTGTTTTTACAGTACTGAAAAATTATCTAACGATTTAACTTCTATAGACCACGTTATACCTTGGTCTTTTATGTACTCCGATGATATATGGAATTTAGTTTATTGTAATAGGTGCATAAATTCAAGTAAATCAAATAAAACGCCTACCGAAGATACTATAGAAAAGTTAGAAGATAGAAATATATTACTCTTAAAAAAATTGGAAAATTCTGTATATTCTACAAGTAAAGTTACTAAGGAATTAAATTTAGCGATTAAAAAAGATTATGTTAGAAAATTTTGGATAGCTTCGAAGGGATAACATGAAAATTCACTATAATAAACTCGTAAGGGGTAATATTATTGATATTATAGAAAAAGACAACAAAAAAGCAAGTTTTCACATTGCAAACGATGAAGAATATAAAATAAAACTCTATGAAAAATTAAACGAAGAAATTGACGAATTTAAAAATAATCCTTGTGAAGAAGAACTTTCAGATATTTTGGAGGTAATTTATACAATATCTAAACTTAATAATTTTGATTTAGAAACTGTTGAAAAAATAAGAAAATCTAAATTATTAAAAAATGGAGGATTTGAAAAAAAGATAATCCTTGAAGATGTTGATATTGAAGAGATTTGAATTTATAAAAATTTATAAAAAAAGTAAGAAAATAATATTTAATAAATTAATATGCATCGTCATGATGTGCATATTCTAAAATAATAATGGTATTAACATCTTCTTTAATTTCATATATTAAAACAAAAGAAGAATAAACGTGAATTCGATAATTACCTTTTAATTCATGCCTTAAAGGTTTTCCACAATATGGATTTTCAATTAATTTATTAAATGATTTGTTTAAAGCTTCCGCATGCTTTTTATCTTTTCTAGCTATTCTTTTAATTTTATTAGATAATTTTTCATTTGCAATTTTTAATTGCATTTTACCATCTCTTATAATGGTAATTATAAACCGAGTAATTCACGCCTATAAGCTTCACTAGTTATATCCACATTTTCCGAAGGCAAACTTTTCTTGTTTGCAAGTACTGACTGAATAAATTCTTCTTTGAACGTTTCTTTATTTAATATTTTTTCAGCGTATTGTAAAACGATATAGTTTATAGCTTCACTTTTATCCTTGAATTCTTCAGTCGTTTTTACCAAGTTGATTATTTTATTGGTATTTTCATCTAAAGTAATGTTTGCTTTTACCATAATTCTTCACCTTTCACGCTCATACTAATATATTACTTCATGTTATAATAAGTTATTCCAACTAACTTCGCATAACGTAATATATTATATTCTTATTTTAGCACATATATTTATTCTAAAAAAATGGAAATTTAAAAAAAAGATAATCCTTAAAGATGTTGATATTGAAGATGTTTAAGTTATTTATTTATAAAGTCTATGCAATCATAACATTTATTATTCGCTTCTGATTTTAATATTACAAGTCTTGGTAAATTTTTAAATTCTTCATCATACTTTTTTAAACATTCATACGTGGATTTTAATGCAATACTATTCCCTTCAGTATCAAATCTGTCATAATCATTAGCGTCTGTAGTTAAAAATGTTGGATTTACCGGTACCGTATTATGATTTATTGTCCACAATATGAAATTAGAAAATATTTCAATATCTGCGTCATTATCTGTTAAATCATCTAATAAGCTATAGTATAATCGATTGAATGATTGGTTTGTAAAATCAGAATAATTTACCATTTTCACAATTTTATTTAAATAATTACTGATTGCCCCATATATGGTAACCTTTTGTTCTTCAGTTATTCTACCTTCATTGACATAGTGTTTTAATATCTTCATAGACCTATGAAGTACTTCATTCTTCACTTTTTTACACGTTGTAGCATCATTATATGTGGTCAAATTATTTTCTTTAAGAAATTCCGTTACTAATTTATTTTGTGGATCTAAATTAATATGTTGTCCTATTACCACACAAGAATCTAAAAATAAATTCATAAGCCATTACCCCCAAATTCCTTTCTAAACTCTGATTGGATATCTTCATCAAGTTCAATCCTTAAAGATTCGTTCTTTAATTCTTCATAGGATGGGCGTAATTCAGCATATTTTTCATCTAATTCATTTAATTTTTTAGATAAGTTATCATCATAATCTTCTAAAATTGATAAATAAGCTTCACTATTAAACTCCGGTGATTCTTGATCAGGTATTGGAAGTAATATATCATATATAAATTCATAGAATAAACTTTTCATCTCCAGAATTACAGGTTTTGATTTTTTTATATCATAATTCCTTAAATATAAATTTAAAGTGTTGAAATAATTCCATAAAATAACTTCACGTTCATCTTCATATTTTCTGAAATTTAATGTATTTTCTAACCGATTAATAGCTTTTTTTAATTCATCAATAGGGTCGTGAGTTATGAATTTTGTAAGTTTTTGTTTATTTGATTCATAATTGATTAATTCATCAAAACAAGTTTCTAAATTACGTACTGCTTTTTTTAAACCATCGTCAAGAACGGCATTTCCAAAAATATCCATTTGAATGCCTTTGTACGGACTAATTGAATTTATAAATATAAATTCATGTTTTACATTATCATATTTTCCATGAATTTTAACAGACCTGTTGGCAAAACTAAGAATACTTTCTTGTAAATTTTTAGGTAATCCCAAATAACTACCTTTTATTTTTCTACTAACTGTTTTTAAAGTAAATTTCTTAAGATCTAAATCTACAGCAGTTAGTATCCCATATTTATCCACATGCTGTGGTTTGTGATATTTAGAATCCAATTCTTCAATTATTTTCATTTTAGATTTGTTAAAATAAGTATATTCTGAATTGCTTTTTGGTAACTCTTCACTACAACATATACTTATATCATTTTTGTCATTGGACCAAACTCTAGAAGTATATTTAATAATGTCGGGAATCCTGAGTTTTAAATTATTATCTATAAGGTGTTTTTCAATGTCTTCACCAGTTTCTGCATTATTAATGTCTGATACATAGTTATTGACTACACCATATAATTTAGTTGAATCATTGGTTGCAGTTGAACATTTTAAAATGGCAGAGCCTGGTTTAATATCTTCGATATATAATGTAAATTCAGCAGGATTTTCCTTAAAACCCCTTAATTTTTCAACCAATTTTTGAAAATCACCAGTTATTTTTGAAAATTCTTCCATGGTTATTTTATGATATTTAACAGATTTTCCGTCAATTCGTAACCATAAAGCTTTATTTTTTATCATATTATCCTCTTGTAAAACACTATAATATTATAAAACTTATAAAAAAATTAAAAAAATTGTAATTTAATATTATTCCATTTTTATTTTAACTATAACATATTATAATTTTTACTAATATATAATAATTATCATGCAAATTTTTTAATATTGTGTCGATTAAATAAAACTATTACTACCATTATATTATTCAGCCAAAATAATATATGTATAACCATCTTCTTTTTTAACGAACTCACACTTATCTAAATCAATTTTTTCGTCAATAAAATCCACTATATACGATTCAAACATTTCTAAAATATCTTCTTTAGAAACAGGCCTACTAATATCAATGTGTAAAATCATAGTTTCTTTTTCTTTACCATTTTCAAAAGGTGTAATTTCAAAATCTGTATAATCATTTTTAAATTTATATAATATTTTTTCCATATTTTCACCTTAAAACTTTTAATAATAGTAAAATAAAATAATAAAAAAATTAATATCCAATATTAATTTCTAAAATATACGGATATTCTTTATAATTATCTTCAACGTTGCTTTTAAACGTTGTATATATTCCCTTATAGCCATTATGTTTTTCTAATTCGTTTTCAACTATTAAATAATAGTTATATTTTAATTCAGGTGCTAAATCTTCCAAATAATAATTTATTTTCTCGCCAGATTTATAATTTGAAGGTAGATATTTATTAGTCAAATTTTTATCAAGATTTATATTTTTATCCCCTAAATCGTTGTTTAAATTTGAAGTTGCTAAATTTAACATGTAAGGCGTTATGTACCTTTTTTTAGTCATATCTTTTGTATCTTGAACTTTCGAAACTATTGTTTCATTATTTTTTAATTCTAACTTGTATATACGTAAATTTTCAATATTATACTTACTTAAGTAATTACCTAAGTTAAATATTGTATTTACTTGGTCTATTGCATAATAATTGTTACCATACTCTATCGCTGTAAAACTGTGTCCTTCTCCACCATATTCTTCAAGTTCTACGATATAGGCACCATACTCTGCATTTAATAGATAAGCACAGCTGAACAGCGTATAATCTGAACATACACCGCTTTTTAGTTTATACATTTCAAAAGGTGTATATGGTCTACCGTAATCTTCTTGATTGGCTCTTGATTGATTATACTCAAAGTTTTTAGCTTGGAAGTTTGCTAAATTAACTGTAGTTTCTAAAACGTTATTTGATTGTAAATAAGTTAATTTTGGTATCTCTTTTAAATATTTGGGCTGCAATAAAGCTGTTGAATAATCATACATATCGATTATATTGTTATTGTCATAATCGTCATAATATCCGTAAATTTCTTCTTTTGGAAGTACATAACCTGTTGAATCCTGATTTTGAAACATTGACATTATTGCATTTTGATTTAAAACAATTAATCCAACTAAAACTATGATTGATAGTAGACCTACGTTTTTAATTGAAAATATATTATTTATTTTATTACTTTTATTCTTAGTATTATTTTTACTAATTTTTTTATTGCAATTATTGTTTCTTTTTAATGTATTATTTTTATTTTGTTTATTATTCTTAATTTTGTTTTTATCATCTGTTTTACTTTTTTTAGACTTAAAAAATTTATTATTATCTTTATAATTCTGATTTTTTAAATAAAAATCATTATTTTCATTGTTTATTGATTTAGTTGTATCTTCCTTTTTTCTAATTAATTTTCCATCAGTTTTTTCATCTAATTCCATGTATTTATAATCATCCCATTCTTCGTCGAAATTATCATCAACAGATTCTTGAATTTCTTGGTTTATAGAATATCCTTTTAGATTATTCTTAAAATCTTGATAATATTTTACATCGATATATTTCGCATAATTCTCACTATTTAACAAAATATCAATAAGTTCAATTACTTTATCATTTTGCTTTTTTATGTAATAATTGTCTATTTCATCCTCTATTTGTTTAACATCTTGCTTATATATTTTAGAAGATAGTATATCATCGTAAAAATTTTTAAATTCTGGTTTTTTATCTTTAGAATTGCTTATTATATACTCAACATATTCGTCATCATCATAAAGACGATTACCGCTATCTAATATATTTTCGATATATTCTTTCGAAGATTCGTGATTTCCGTTTAGATACTCTATATAAGCATAATACATATTCATAGAGCCACTTGAACCATTATATGCTAATTCTCGTTCAATTAAGGTTTTAACCTTTTCATATTCGCCATGATACATTAAAGGTTTTATAACACGAATTATTTCGGAATGAGTATGAATTTCTTCATCCAGTATACGATTATAGTCATTTACTATTTTTTCTAATTCTTCGATATTCCCACCCTATGATATAATAATATTAAAAAATCTTTAATTAACTGTTTATATATTTTATGAAAAAAGTTAGAAAAATAATATTACATATTTGGTGTTTTGTATTATAATATTGTATATACAAAATTATGTATGAGGTAGTTTGTAATAATGGTATAATTAAATAAATATATATTTATTTAATTCTTATCTATACTATTCAATAGATATGTATAATATTGTATATACAAAAAGCCACTTATTTAAGTTAACTTTTATTTAATATATTAACTTGTTTTAGTTATATGGTTATGTACTTCATAACAATACTACATTTACTATTGATTTAACATATTAAGTATTACATATTTATTAAATAATAATCTAATTTTGTATATACAAAAAGCAATGTAAAAACATTAACACAAAAAGCAAAAAGTATTATATCATAATATTCAATAATAAAAAAGTAATATCAATAACTTATAAAAAATATTATTAATTATTTTTGAAATTTAACATTACCACCAATATTTCCAGTATTTACAAATCCAGAATTATCATTAATTGTATTATTACTTTGTATATTTTTTTTGGCATTGTTTGAATCTTTTATAATTATTTCTATATTTTTATTTCTTTCCAAAGCTTCAGAAATTTCATAAATTTTAATAACGGATTTTCCCAAATCCGAAAGTTTAAAATATGACATTGGCATACTCTCTCCTTTGGGTTCTCTGCGCTTAAATACCAATTTTTTTTTAACTAACGTCGAAAGTATTTTACTTAAATTTCCACTATCTATATCTAATTCGTTTTGTATTTGTCCAGAATATAATTCACCCCGATTATACAAAATATATAATATTTCCTTAACATATTTTTTAGTTAATGTTTTTAATAACATAGTATACCTCAATTAACACTATGTATATTTTTTCAGTTATATTATATATTCCATATTTGAACTTTTTTACAGCGTTGTAATTATATGGAAAAATATAAATACTAGGTTAATTAAATTATACATTACTGTACTAAAATACAGATATGTAATGTAAAAATAAAAGGTGAAATTTGTGAAAGTAGTTCACGAATACGAGGGGGTTGTAAAACCATTAGGAAACTCAGGTCGAGTTCAACCTGCAATACCTGGAAAATTAATTGGTAAACGGGTTATTGTAAAGGTTTTAGATGAAGAAACAATAAAAGATACGGAAGAAAACCATGAACCTAAAAATAAAAAATATAAAACGGAGTGTAAAAAAATAGGGGATAAAAAATAAAAAAATTGTGAAAATTGAGGGGAACTATGGAAGCTGTTGAATACTACATAATGCAAGGAGAAAATGGAGAAGAATATGATTCACATAGAGCACATTGGGAATCGGTTAATCATGAAAATAAAGAGTTTAACAAATTATTTAAAGAACATAAGGAATCAATAGAACAGTTCTATAAAACACAGTATGGGAAGAAAGTTTTATTGAAAAAAGTTAAAAAAGAGGAGTATAACGCTTTTAGCTTTAGAAAAGATAAGTTTGTTATCGATAATGCGATTGAAGATATAAAAACTTTAATCGGGCGAGTAAATGACTCAGTTTTATTTGTAGATGTTTTTACAGATGAAGCTAAAGTCTATATGTCTTGTCCAGAGGTTCAATTCTGTCAAACGATTCCTTTTGAAACCTTAAAAGGTTTCCACTTTTGTTGTAAACGATTAAATGAAGAGTTTGATGCTGAAATAATGTTTAAAGATTAGAGGGGGTTTTAATGCGTAAATATTTTTACACAAGAAATAAAATTGATTCAAGAGATGTAAGGTATTTCTTACATAAAATAGAGGAATTAAAAGAAATAAATCCCGAATATTTAGTTCAAGCAGTTAAATATGAAAAAAAGCACAAAGTTTCTATAACTTTATCGGAAAGAGAAGCTAAAATCGTTGAAAAATATGGAAAAGCCACCGACATATTGATTAATTATTTGCAAGAGGCAGAGCTACATGAAGGATACCAATATTAATGATTTACTAATGATTAAAGAGAAGCGGAAGAAAAAGGAAAAAGTTGGAAGAAGCACGCAAATGGAAGACTGGGTGGATAGATACATTGAAGAACGGGAATTCGACGGAATTAAACAAAATACTATTAAAAATGATATTACCCGATTGAGAGTTTATTTGAGATTTTGCTTTGAAACACATCACACAAAACCTGAAGACATGACCACTGAAGATTTTGTTAAATTCTTTAACTATCTTGAAAAAGAACGTGAAACTTCAAGAAATACACAAAACAGGTATTTTAACTTTTTAAAAGTTTTTCACAGAGTTTTTAAACTTAAAAACTTTAAAGAGTTTGAAATAGATTCACAGGATAGAAAGAGATTTGGTAAGATTGAAGTAAAACATTACGATGCAATGACTCTTGATATTTTAAATTCGATAATTGAAAAGATTATTCAGCAAAACTCTAGAACTAAAATAAGGGATATTACAATGTTAAGGTTGCTTTGGGATACGGGTTGTAGACATTCTGAAGTATTAAATTTAACCTATGGAGATTGCGACCTTAAAAAAGGTGAATTTCTACTTAGAAATACTAAAGGGAGTAAAGAAAGAAAGGTAGTTTGTAGTTATGAAACTTTAAAGCTGTTGAATTATTATGTAAAGCATAATCTTTACAATACGCCCAATAGTCCGTTATTTCAGAATGATAAAGGTGAAAGGGTAAATAATACATGGCTTGGAAAATCTTTTAGGGAAGCAGTTGAGGAATTAAAGAAAGATGGGGAAATTCCTCAAAATAAAAGAATTGTAATTCATTCTATTCGACACGGTAGAGCAGTTGATATGTTGAATAAAGGTGTTGGTATAGACATTGTAAAAGAATATCTTGGTCATAGGTCAATTGAAACTACTTTGTTTTATAGCCATTCTAAAGAGAGAACCGAGGGCATGCTTAACGATTTAAAAGATTTATTATAACTAATCATATCCATCAAAGGATTTTTACGAGTGAAACGAGTAAAAAGGGTTTGAGCGAAACGATTTAAAAGATTTGTTATGAGGGGATAATCATGAATCCATATGTTGTTTTAAAAATAATTAAAAAGGTAGCATCTTATTATGAAGAAGTTACTGTTCACGATAATGGGGATGAATTAATAATCTGTAAAAAGAGTAACGGGGGTGAAGAGTTTGGCAACTCAGGAAGAAATATTGCAGTTAATTATAGATAATGGTGGGGTTATCAGTACTGCAGAGCTGAACAAGTTAGCGAGTTATAAAAGTAACAGTCAACGTTTACAACAATTGATTAAGAAAAAAATAATATCTAAAGTAAAAGGACCCAATAAATCAATGATTTACTTCATAATAGACTTAAAATATATCACTAATGAATCTAAAGAATCTGAACTAATCGTATTAAACCTAAATGAAGATTTAAGCAACTATGAAAAACTTTTAAAGTTTTTTGAATTAAAAGCAGATAGCGAAGCTGTAAAGAAAATAAAATCAGTTTTATAAGGTGGTTCCAATGGTTAATACTTGGAACGGACAAATAAAACCTGGAAGACCGCCCAAACATAAAAATAGTACTAAAATTTTAGTATACTGTGATTTAAGCGATAGAAAATTCTTAGAAAAATATTCATCAATGTACAAAGTTTCAATGTCTGAATTCGTAGTTAGATCTATTAAATCCAAAGTAGCTAATCAATACTTTGATAATGAAAAAAATATTAAAATAATAAAATATTTAAAGCGAGCAGTGATATCAATGGTTGATAAACTGAATGATATAAAGCAACGGTTAGAAGAAAAAGAACAACAATTAGGTACTTTAACTGAAGAGAATGATTTAAATGTTGAAAAAGTAACTGTCTTACAAAGGTATATCAAGCTTCAACGGTATTCCACTACCGAAGAATTCAATAGATTTTTAAAAGAAAATGAAGAGTTACTTTTTAACCTGGAGGTGTTGTCATTTGAAGATAAAAATCAACTGAATACTAATAAAATTATAGAATCTGAAAAGAAAAATCAACAAAACACAATATTTGCAAGGAATATAGTTAAAGGTTCTATTGAAACGTTACAGGAATTAAATGAAAAAGAGGTTACTAATGGATTAACAGAGCAAGATTTAATCCTTAAAAGTATCCAATACGAGATGATTGAGAAGTATGGAACTCCTGAAGAGATTAAAAAATATATTTGCTAATACCTTTTTTTGCTTTTTTTAATTATCCTTGTTTCAATGGATTATACCAAACCCTTTTATTCACTTCGTTCATAAAACAAACCCTTTTTACTCGTTACACTCGTAAAAATCCTTTATACTAAAATCATAGATTTTAGGTATTTTAAAAACCGTAGGTTTTTAAGATGATGGACTCGAAATGTAATTAAAATATCAAATCTCCGATTTGACATGAAGCCGTTCGCCCATCGACAATGTAAGTTGTCGAGCTATAAATCTGAAAGATTTATTTAAAGGCAGTTGGGCTTTCAACCAAACCCTTTTTACTCGTTTTACTCGTAAAAATCCTTTGATGGGAATTTAATAAGAAAATAAAAATATCAAATCTCCGATTTGACATGAAGCCGTCCGTCCTAAGGCAGTTGGGCTTTCAATCCTTGTTTTAATGGATCATGCACTGTGACGGTGAAAAAATGATATATCAACTACATTGCCCACATTGGTTTCAATCCTTGTTTTAATGGATCATGCACTGTGACAGTAACATTTGAAAATTTTGATAATAGTGAAAGTATGTTTCAATCCTTGTTTTAATGGATCATGCACTGTGACATATTTTATAAAACGGTGTAATAAATGCCAAGTGTAGTTGTGTTTCAATCCTTGTTTTAATGGATCATGCACTGTGACATAGGAGATAAATATGGTTCAAGTGCTTTAGCTTGTTTCAATCCTTGTTTTAATGGATCATGCACTGTGACATTTATATGGGATATTGACGTACCTGACAAATGTAGTTTCAATCCTTGTTTTAATGGATCATGCACTGTGACTAGTCGATAGATTATACACTAAAATGTTTAAATAGGGGGGTAATATGGAGTTTCAATCCTTGTTTTAATGGATCATGCACTGTGACCCTCGACTAGTTTGGTCATTTTTGTGTAGGGCTTGAAGTTTCAATCCTTGTTTTAATGGATCATGCACTGTGACTTTACGCTCATGGAACTTCAAGCAATTTCCGGAAGTTTCAATCCTTGTTTTA
Organism: Methanococcus voltae; assembly: GCF_017875395.1. Lineage (NCBI taxonomy): Archaea > Methanobacteriati > Methanobacteriota > Methanococci > Methanococcales > Methanococcaceae > Methanococcus > Methanococcus voltae. The sequence goes on from NZ_JAGGMO010000004.1 coordinate 58,675, forward strand.
ATGGATCATGCACTGTGACTTTCTTTAAATGTATGCTCCTCTTCTTTGAACATATCAGTTTCAATCCTTGTTTTAATGGATCATGCACTGTGACTTCTTTAATGTTTGCAAGACCTACAATTTGTTCAAGTTTCAATCCTTGTTTTAATGGATCATGCACTGTGACAAATAAGTATCTGCCTCATCGGTACAATGTAGTTCTGGTTTCAATCCTTGTTTTAATGGATCATGCACTGTGACAGCTACTATATCAAATAATAACGCTTTCGATATCAAGTTTCAATCCTTGTTTTAATGGATCATGCACTGTGACTGTTAATAATTTATTTAATACAGTATGATCAATTTGTTTCAATCCTTGTTTTAATGGATCATGCACTGTGACTCAATAACTTGCTTAGTCTTACCTAATCCTTGCTGATCGGAGTTTCAATCCTTGTTTTAATGGATCATGCACTGTGACTAGATGTTAATGCTACCCGTATACTATATAATATAGGTTTCAATCCTTGTTTTAATGGATCATGCACTGTGACACCAAACTAAATTATTACTCATCAATAAGCATTTAAAACAGCTTATGGATAAAACAAAGCTTTATTTAACCGTATCACAAAATTTATTCAATCTGACAATATATAGTTTGTTTTAGGCCCTATATAAAAGTTATCATTTGTATTTTAAAAATATAATTCGGGGTTAGTTGAATAAGTAAAAAGTAACTCATTTAATAAACAGAAAGTAATTACTAATTGATAATCAAAGGATATAGAATTAATTGAGCACATGAATAACACCATAGATTAAACAAAGCTTATAAAGAACTCCAAATTTTATAACCCTAAAAAAAGGAGCTCAGAATGGGCTTAATAATTTTGGATTTTGAAATGCGTTATTACAAAGGTCATCTAAAAATCATACTAAGTATTACTATAATGTTATAAAACTGTCTAAAAATACCCTTTTAGTTATAGGACTAAAATGTATTTTTCTTTTATAGATATATTGCCCCATATATGATATTAATCTATTTTTTTATACGTAGGACCACCCTATTTTACGAGGTCCTGCGCCCGAAAACGTAGGACCACATATATCGAAGGACTTCAATATATTGAAAATTCCCGAAATAGGACCCTAGTCCTGCAACCTGTCAATCAACTTTACGGGTCCTTTTTGCCATATGCTCTTTATAGCCCCAACGGCGGATAGTTTACTTGGTGCCTTTTTGAGATTTTCTTTAAAAACTCTTTAAATTAAAAAATAAGTTCAATAAGCCCGTAGATAGATTTTAAAAAAATAAGCGTATAACGTACTTAAATAAAGCTATAAAACTATAAAATAACCATATTAAAAGAATAACAAACTTAAATAAAACATATTTTAAAACTAAGCTTAAATAAAACTTCAATAAAAGAATACGCGGAGACCGCGATTTGAACGCGGGTTGAGCAGAGCTCAACGGGATTAGCAGTCCCGCGCCGTACCAGGCTGGGCCATCTCCGCACCGTATAATTAATAGTTGACTTCAATTAGTCACAAATATAGGATGGTGATTCTACTATATAAACATTTCGGTTAAATTTATAAATTTAGATTTTTAGAGATTCTATACGCCATAGGATAAAAATTTAAAATTATTTATTATTTATTTTTAAATCTAGATACTGCATATAGTATGAAAAACAAAATTACTCCCAATATAATTATATACGACTGGTAATCTTGGAAATTGTACATATTTATTAATAATTTTGGAAATCCTGTAACTATGAGTAAAAAATATATCAAATATTTTGATAATTTGTAAGTATTGTTATTTTTAACATTTTTTATGTCATCTGCATCATTTTCATTGCTTTTTTTATCATTGCCAATATTATATTTATAATTTTCATGTAATATACATAATATACTGAATAAAAATATAAATTGACCGAGTAGTGCTACAAAAAATCTTAAATCTAGCCCTGCAATTTCATACATTGATAGGTAAGAATAAAAATCATAATAAGCTATTAAACCTAATAAAAACCCCAATGGTAATAATATATAGCTTTTATATGTATATAATGGCTTTATATCACGTTTAATATAATTTCCAGTTATTGTAAAGTAAAAATCCACTATTGCGAAAAGCAACAGCCCTATAATCATAAAACTTGAAATATATTCCATAATTCCCCTCAAAAAATTTTTATCAAAATCCCCGTAATTAGTAATATATTTTTCTTATTTTTTATTAGTATCATATTGCCCTATTAATGGCGTGTAATATAGAATAATTTATATAATATGTAAAATAATATTAACATAATGAAAATATATGTAATTTAATATGTAATTTATAAAGTAATAATTCATGGAAATCAAAAAAGTAAGTGATTAGATGCCAGACAAGGAAGTAAAAACCGTTGAAGATATGATATATTACCAATATGCCAAAATAATGGCCAAAAGTGCCTCTAGAAATGGTAAAAAAATGGGTTATGGCTTTATAAAAACTAAATTTAGGAACTTAAAAAGTGGTAAAATTTCATGGTCCAGTATAATGAGAGAAGACTTACAGTTTGTAGGGTCTGAAAAGAAGTGCATATACTGTGGTTGCACTGAAAACCTGACTAAAGACCATATTATTCCCAAATCCATCAACGTAAATGAGAGATGTAAAGATTGTGACAACGTTCAAGGTATTCATAACATAATTTGGGCTTGCAAATCTTGCAATAGTAAAAAAGGTAAAAAAGGACTTTATGAGGTATATGACCGAATTTATCCCGATGATGATAAATTTTTTGATAAAATACCTTCATTGGTAGAAAAAAAGTATTTAAAACTAGTATATAGATGTTGTAGTTGTGCAAACAAGTTGGATTATGAAATTGATCCAAAAGACGGTTCGGTATTGGATATAGATTACTGTTTAAAAGAATTTAAATAAAATATGGTAAAAATTATAATTTATAATTATATTGTATTATCTTATAATATATTATAATTTTATAATAGCTATATTATTTTAAAATATTACAATTATTGATAGTAATCCAAAATTTCTTTATTTGATTCAGCGAGGAAATAATCCAAAAATTCAATACCATTACCATAATTCACTGCTTTTGGGTGAATTGACAGGGTGAATTGCTTATTTTCTTTTAAACTATTTCTATAATCAATTAATGAAATATTCTTTACCTTTTCGGTACAATTTTCCGGAGTATACCAAGTATATTCCTTATTAGTAATTATAACTTTTTCAAAATATGTTTTATTTTGATTATTTTTAGTTTTTAAGATGTAATAGTCCATAATTATTGTAAAGTTTCTTTTTAAAAAGTTATCTTCTGAATCCTTAGATAGCTTATATCTTGGAGTAATAACGTAATTTATCTTCTTTGTATCAAAATTACAGTCTTCTAGGATTTTAAGAGAATTATCGGTTTTTTCATTTGCTACAGCTTCGCTACAATTGTATTCGCCACCAATATGGTCATAGCCGTGATATTGGATGTGATATCCCCTATCATCCAATTCATGCAGATATTCTACGAATTTGGGATAATTTGACAGCTTATTATCGCCTGCGTGGTTAGTTATAACAAATAAATAAGTCCTAGTAGAATAATGATTATTGTCTAATACTTCAATTATTTCTTCCATTTCTTTAAAATAGACTGGACTTACATCATGTATCAAAACTATAGGTGTTGAAGCGCTATAAATTTGTTTATCATTTGATACATCTTTCAAAGGATCGTATTTTGTGTGATAATTGTTAAAAAACATTAAAGTGGTAAATAATACCAAAAATAACAATATTATACAATATTTAGACGATAATTTAAATTTAGATTTAGAGTTATATTCGTTAGATTCTTTAGGTTTTTTAGAGTTTTTTACTTCTTTCATAGTCCACCCTTATTTTAATATAATGCAAAGGACTATTATAGTAAAATTAGTATAAAAATATATACACATTGAATTAATAAAAAAAGATGTAAAATGTGTAATTTGTTAAATTTGTTAAATAATTTAATTTAATTTAATTTTTACTTTCGTTTTTCGGATGCTTAACACAGCACACTAATCGGAATATGATGTCAACAGTGAATATAATTAATAACAATACGGCAAATAATAACGCAGATATTTCTGTTTCAAGGTATTTGGAAATCAGCCAAGCTATTAAAAGCACGGAAAGAAGCCCAACTACCCTTGCATAGTGTGATTTATCGATTTTGTTCATAATACCCCCTTTATTTCCTGTAATTAAATTATATTTATTATCCTATATATAGTTAAATTATTAAATATATGGATATATAAAAACTAAAAAAATATAAAAAATAAATATAAAATAAAGATAAAATAAAAGCTAAAAACTAAGATAAAATAAAAAAATAATAATAAAAAATAATATGGAAAAATTATTCCATATAAATTGCTATTTTATAAGGAATTGCGAATTTCTTTTTATTCATTATATCTTCGCCATTTACGATAATTTCAGCGTCAAATTCTGAAGATAAAAATTCTTTTGCATTTTCAAGTATTTCTTCTTCATTAATTGTATTTTTAACACCGATTTTCATAAATTCGTTAATTAATTTTACAACTGCTTTTCCTTGTTGTTTAAATTCTACGTTTTGCATTACAAGTGGAATTATCTGCTTAACGTTTTTATCCTGGTTATCGTGCATAAATTCCATTAAATTATATTTCCAGTCGTCTGCAGTATATACGTATATTTTAGATGGCTGAATTTTTGCAACTGATAAGATACTTCTTATATCTTCCATTGTTGACTTAATAAATTCTTCTCCACGTTCTAAATCATTGTTAAGGAATTCTTGTTTAATGATTGGGAATTTTTCGAGAGATACGAATCCTTCATATCCCAATTCTTGCCAAATTTCTTCACACAAGTGTGGAGTTACGGGCATTAAAAGCTTGTTCCATATTACAACTACTTCTCTAAGCACGCTTTTATTTTCTCCGCCTCTTCTCTTGTACCATCTTAAGTCGTTCATCAATTCATAGAATAAGATGCTAATTTTTCTAAGTTGGAAATCGTTGTAGGCTTCGTCTGCGACACTAACTGCATTGTAGAGTTTATGTAATAACCACAAGTCAATTCTTGATAATTTGGTTTCTTCAACTCTAGTATTTATTTCTTTTAAATCTAAAGCCATTTCGTAGAATTTTGTTAAGTTGTCTCTTGCTTTTTCCATTTCTTTAAATTTAATATCTGCGTCTTGTGGCAATTCTGCACAAGTTGTGATGTAGAATCTACCAACGTCAGCACCGTATTTTTCGGCAACTTCCATAACTGGTAAAACTGGTCCTTTTGACTTGGATAGCTTCTTACCCTCAATTGTAACGTAACCGTTTACCTCAATTCCTCTTGGCCATAAACCTTTATTCTGTTCTCCGAATATTGCAGCGTGGTTGAATATCATAAAGGTCAAATGGTTAGGTACAAGGTCTTTTGCGGAACATCTCCAATCTAACGGGTAGAAATAAAGGAATTCCCTTCTCATATCAAGTATTGTCTCTTTTGATATGTTTGTAAGTTCTGAAACGCTTTCAACGTCGCCTTTTCCTAAGAATACATAATCTAATAATTCGGGCTTTAACTGCTCTGTTGATATATTTTGAACGTTTATGAATCTTGCAATTGTATAGTACGCCATGTAAATGGTACTGTCAGATAAACTTTCAATCATCCATTCGCTATCAAATGGCAATCTTGTACCTAAACCTTTTCTTCTTGCACAAGCTTTATCTTTCATCCAGTCAACTTTATTGTGGAATTCTTGCCTAAAGCTTTCAGGTTTAAAGTTCATATCGTCAATACATTCGTGAGCTAGTCTCTTCCATTCATCGTCTGAATAAGTGATGAACCATTGACCTTTAACGGTTTTTATGATACATTTTTGACCGCATCTACATACAACGTTTTGTTCTGAAAACTCATACATCACTTCTGCAAGTCCGTTTGCAATGTGGTCTTTTGTTAATTTTTCCTTAATATCCTTTACAGGGATTCCTTCGTAAATTCCACAGTTTTCGTTTAATTTTCCCTTGTGGAATTCATCTTTATAAATTTTACTTGTAGCTTGTTCTAATAATTCATCATCATCTTGATTTTTAATTCCCATTTTTTCAACGATTTCTTTTGCAGGGAATTTTCCATAGCCATCAATACTAATAAGACCAATTAAACTTACTTTTCCGTTTTCTTCGTCACCAGGTATTTCAGCAATTGCGTCAAGGTCTTTTAATGCGATATAATCGTAAGGAGCGTGAGCTGGTACACTCATAACGCAACCGGTACCGATACCCATTTCTACAAAATTAGCAGGGAATAATGGAACCAATTTTTGGGAAATAGGGTTTTTAAGCATTACTTTATTATCAATAAGCTCGCTACCTTTCATTTCTTTTATTATATCAATTTTTTTGTCTTGTTCTGATAATTTATAAGCACATTCTTTGCCCATTATCCAGTAACCGTTAAATTGCGTGTTTATTTCTTCGCTATCCATTTTTTGGATTTCATCGTAAACTTCGGCGATTATATATGTTTCATTAGGGTTTACCCAGGCGTTAGTAACTCCAAATACGGTTTCAGGTCTAAGGGTAGCCATTGGTACAATACATTCTTTGCCATCATATTGAGTTGTAAATTTGATGAGTGTGTATTCTACGGTTGTAGCTTCCTCACCGTGTAATAAATCGTGGTCTTCAACCGGGTTATCACAGCTAGGGCAGTATCTAACTGGGTGAGAACCTTTTGAGATGTATCCTTTTTCTTTTAAGGTGTAGAATTGCCATTCGATGAATTTAGAAAATACTTCGTCATCAGTTTTGAAATTTCTTCTCCAGTCTAATGAGAAACCCATTTTCTTAAATGCTTCGGTTGCTTTTTCTGAAAAACAATTTACGATATTTTGGGGCGTATTTAATGTTAAAAGCTCTTCCATAGGTATTTTGTGAAGATTGTTGTATGCCCAAAGTGTGTGCTCGTTTCTGTTTTTGATTAATTCTGCAAGTCCCAATATTGGCGTTCCTGTAACGTGATATCCGAATGTCCAGAGTACGTTTTTACCTTTCATTCTGTTGTATCTTGCGAGTGTTTCTGGTATTGTAAATGTCCTTAAGTGTCCTGCGTGTAATACACCGTTTAAGTATGGAAATGCGGCAGTTATAAAGAATTTTTCTTTTGAAGGGTTCCCATCTGCATCTGCGTATCTGTTGTATTCTGTTTCAAATATTTTATTATCTTCCCAGCTTTTTTGCCATTTATCTGCAATTGCTGTAAAATTTAGCTCTTTTCTTTCTGTCGTATTAGTTTTTTCCGTATTCAAAATTTCACCATAATGAACATTTGATAAAAATAATAGTGGTAATAGTAATAATTATTATAATTATTATGGTATTATAGTATTATATTATTATATTATTATAGTATTATAATTATAGTAATCACAATAATAGAATGATATGTCATATATACCATTCAAATAATACGAATTTTCGATTATATCCGATTAATAGTATATAATTCATTAAAATATAAAAATATACCCTTTAAATTTATTTCAATGAAAGGAATTATAAAAGAATTATAAAATCATATCTAAATTAAGAATATGATTATTTTAAATTCTTCTTCCTACGTTTAAGATTTAATTTAGGCTTTTTTGTTACTAAAGGTGTTCTTTGCACCTCTAATTTATCAACGGTAGGGTAATATTCGGATATATATGCCCTAAACTCGCCAAACTCGTTTTCAAGTTCAGCATTGTCTTCATTGTCTTTTAGGTAATCAATAATTTCTTCCAATAAAATTGGGTTTAAGTAAATTTCAGACTTGCAAATATTAATTTCATAATCAATACCTAATTCTAACTCGTTATACTGTAAAAACTGCACGAAAGGATTATTTTCTATATTAGCTTCTACATTACTTTCATCAGTACCTAATTCTAACTCGTTATACTTTACAATTCCCTTAATCAGTAGTCCTTCGTCGGTGATTAGTTCGTACTCTTTTGCTACGTTTTTAGCCCTATTAATTAATCTATTTTTCATCTGCACGCTATCTTTAAGTGTAGAGGGACAGTAGTGCATTTTAATAGCTAAATTATTATTTTCATCAAGGATATGTTTTTTTGCTCGATTAATAGCATTTAAAGCCGTTTCCTGGCTTCCTTCCATACGTGATGAATAATCGTTCTTTTCGTTAAATCCTTTTTCCAATAAATTATTATAATTTGTTTCAGAATACTCTAATTCATTTAAATTAATAAAATCTACAGGTATTTCATTAATTTTTTTGATTATAAGTGATATTTCATCATCCATATTTGGAATAGCAGGAATTTCAACGCCTACTTTGTTTATATATTTTTTACATAGTGTTAATTTTTCAATGAGTTTATTTAATTCTAATTCCTTTTTATTTTCGATTTTATTATTTTTATTATTTTTATTTTCGGTTTTATCTTCATTTTTTAAGTTTTCCATCCTTGGATGAAGTCTTATTTCATCTAGTCCCGCTTCTTTTAACTTTTGAAGGTGTTCTTCAGTTATTTCCAAAGTAGTATATAGATGTGCGTGGAAATCCTTTCCAAAATGGTCTTTTAAAGCTTTTAAGTATTTGCATGTCCTATCTATCTTTAAAATTGGATTTCCCCCGGTTATACCAACTCCCTTACTCCCACATATTTCAGCCTCTTCAATTGCTTCATCTATGCTATTAATCTTCCTCTCATTTGCATAGATTACATCCTTATTCTTACGATTTTCGGAAAGGGGGCAGTAGTAGCACTTTCTATTGCAGGTTCCAGTTATAAAAAGCACCATTTTTTCGCCCAAAATGCAGAATTTGCAACCTTCGGTTAATTCACTACATTTTAATTCGTAATCTTCAAATTTAATGTTTTCAAGATTATTATTTTCAATTTTACTAATGATATCACCAAATAAACAATTAACAAATAAACAATGAATATATGAGATTAATATATTTTTAATATATTTTAATATATTTTTAACTAAATTAGTATAAATATAACTGTTCTAAATGTCCTATTCAATTTAAACCCATATGATATATATAGTTTAAAATTAAAGTAGGAATTAATTGCAATTAAAAATTTCACAAAATAATAAATTGGTATTTAGGTGTTTTAATGAATCAAAAAATGTCAAAATTTGCTCATATAACGAAAGTACATCCTTGTTATAACGAAAAATTGCACGATAAAATCGGTAGAGTACACTTACCCGTAGCTCCAAAATGTAATATTGCCTGCAGATACTGTAAAAGATGTTTAGGTGCAGAATCCCTCTGTGAAGAAAGACCCGGGGTGGCTCACCACATCATGAAACCTGCAGAAGTGGAAGACTACTTAACAGATTTGCTCAAAAAAATGCCTAACATTAAAGTTATTGGTATTGCAGGACCTGGAGACAGTTTATTTAACAAAGAAACCTTTGAAACTCTTGAAATATTACAGGATAAATTCCCTGAAATGGTAAGATGTTTATCCACAAACGGTTTATTACTTCCAAAATACGCAAAAAAACTTGCAGACCTTGGTGTAAAAACAGTTACCGTTACAGCAAATGCTGTAGACCCTAAAATACAGGCGCAAATGTGTGATTGGATATATTACGAAGGTAAAGTTTTAAAAGGCGAAGAAGGAGCAAAAGTTTTAATCGAAAACCAACTTGAAGGAGTTAAAAAGGCGTACGATTACGATTTAGCAGTTAAAATAAATACCGTTCTGGTACCTGAAATAAATATGGACCACATTGTAGAAATTGCAAAAACATACTCTGATTACGCATTTGTTCAGAACATCATTCCACTTATACCAATGTACAAAATGGAAAACTTAAGAAGACCAGATTGTGGAGAAATTAGCAGCATTAGAGATAGCGCTGAAGAATTTATGACACAATTTAGAGCTTGCCAACAGTGTAGGGCAGATGCTGCAGGATTATTGCACGAAAAGAAACATATGGAACAAACAAAAGGAAAAAATTTAGATATATATGATTTAAAGCATTTTTCACATTAATATGTGATTTATATAATTTTAAATCTTATTTTAAATTTCCCTATAGAAATTTACCTCTGCTTTTTTCGAATAATATTTTGATAATGAATCTGTTATTTCTTTAAAATCATTTGAAGCTACATACTTTTCTAATTTATCCATATTTTCCCATTCTGCGGTCATTACTACTATTTTTTCGTCTACGACATCTTGAAAATATCGTACAGATATATAACCATCGCCTTTTTTGGCTTTCTTTTTGGCCTCGTTACATCCTTCAATATACTCATCCAAATTTTCTTTTTTAATATAATGTTTTGCCATAATTTTTATAGGATTTATCACTTGCTCACCCAAAAACTAGTAAAAATTCTAATAGTTAAAATCCAATAGTTAAAATCTAACAGATAAATTATAATATTTATATATTTAATATAATCCATATTTCAAATTAATTTATAAAATTCATTCTTTTTATGGGTGCTTGTTGAAATTTATTCCCTGGATTTCAGAACCATACAAAATCGTTAAATACATATATAAATATTATAATAATTATTATATTATCCATAAATTAATAGATAAATTAATAGATAAATTGACTAAACTATTGATTTACAAAATTATTATTAAAATTATTATTAAAATTTACATAATAAACGCTAAAAAGCATTTACGCGAGGGATTAGTTTGAAATACGGTAAAATTTTACTAATTACCTTACTAAGTTTATTTGTAGTATTTGCAGGTTGTACGACCAAATCAGATTCCAATACTGCAGGGGATTCAAATACGACATTAAACGATAGTATGGGTTTAAATAATACAGATAATTTAAATACCAACTTAAATGAAAGTAAAAACGGTACTGATAGTACCAATGTTGAAAATACCAATGTATTAAAAAATAGAACTATGAATATAGTAACAACCAATTTACCTGTTGAAATAGTCAAAAGGGAAGTTGTAAAACAAATATTGGAAAGTAAAGGTTATACTGTAACCATTTCCCAAAAATCAACTGATGAAATGTACAAGGCAGTATACTCTGGAAAAGCAGACATTATGCTCTCAGGGTCATTCCCTACAACAGATAGTTCATTTGTAAGTAAATACAGTAGTAATTTAAGCAAATTAAAAGAAAACGTGGAAGAATCTTGGAGTGGCGTTGCAGTTACCAAATCTGCATACGATGACGGGGTAACATCCATTGAAGCTTTGAAAAATCACTCTGAATTATTCAATGGTACCATAATATGTCTTGAAGAAGGTACAGGGTTAGCAAAACTTACCAAATCTGCTGTATCACAATATGGATTGTCAAACTACACGATAAAATACGTAACTCCTAAAGAGTTATACAAAATGTTGGATGAAGCTAACGCAGAACATAAAGATTTAGTTTTCGTAGCTTGGGAACCTTCAGCTTTGTTTGAAAAATACCCTGTTGAAAAATTAGCAGATAGTAAACACGTTTATGCAGGTAAATTCGATAAAATAACAACTGTTTCGAGACCTGAAATGTATGTTTGGGACTACGAAGCATACAGATTCTTAAAAGAATTCCAAGTTTCAAAAGAAGATGCTAACAGCTGGGCTGTTCAATATGTTTATGAAGGTAAAACCGCTAAAGAAATAGCATCAAAATGGATTGATTCTAACCAATATAAGGTTGATGAATGGAAAGAACTATTAAAATAAATGTTTGTAGAAATAATTAATTAAAAATACATCAAATTATTTATTTTATTATTTATTTTATTTTTCTTTAGTTTTTTTATATTATTTTTTATATTATTTTATTATTTATTTTATTATTTATTTTATTTTTCTTTAGTTTTTTTATATTATTTTTTATATTATTTTATTATTTATTTTATTATTTATTTTTATTTTACTTTTTTTTATTTATTTTTCAGCCATTAAGTTTTTATCTAAACATTCACATACGTAACTTTCAAATTTTATATATAAAACAGCAACATATGTATTATTATGAGTCGACTCAAAATATCAATAGGTCAATTTTCACACATTACTAATCTTTCCAAGCGCGCACTTCGATATTATGATGAAAAAAAGCTTTTAGTGCCTGAAAAAAATGTTATAACCAATTACAGGTATTATAAAGTTTCAGATATTGAAAAAGGTATCAAAATAAGTAATTTAACTAGATTATCCTTTGGAATTGATGAAATAAAAGAAATACTCGAAGCTGAATTAACCGGAGACATTAACTTTGTGAAAATGAAGTTAAAAAAAAGAGATGTTGAACTTAGAAAAGAGATTAAACTTCTAAGTGAATTTGAAAAAAAATTGATAATTCCCAAAAAAGAGGTTTCAGAAATGAACATGAGTAAATCTATAAATGGGTCTATATCTAATACAATACCTTTAATAAAAGAAATTCCGGAAATTCTGGTTGTTTCAAAATCAAAAATGGGGAGTTACTGCCAAACAATCCCCGAATTAGTTGGAGAATTGATGCAGATTATAATTACAAAAGAAAACCTTGAAAAATGCGTTCAAATGACGGGTTCACCAATGCTAATATGTAGGGACGATATTGAGCATAAAGAAAGTGAAAACGTGTTAGTTGAAGTACTAATACCAATTTCAAAAAGTATAGAAATTCCGGAATCTTCTGAAAACGTAGTTTTAAAAAATCTACCGAAAGCTACTGTTTTATCTATGGTGCATACCGGTTCTTACGAAAAATTGGGAGAAAGCAGTTTAAAAGTATTCGAATATGCAGAAAATCACAACTACGAAGTGGCAGGGAATATGAGGGAGATATTCCACAACGGTTTACTTTACACGCCGGAAGAAGAGCTTAAAACAGAAATACAACTACCAATTAAGTAAATAACTATATATTTTTTCATGCCCTATCTTATTTTTTATTTTATATTTTTAAATAATAATTCTTTTTCAAGTAATGCAATTATTCGATTTTAACACTTGCATTTAAGAATACTGGACCTCTAACGTCCACTACTTTTGAATTGCTCATTATTTGCTTCATTGCCAAGTCATCAACTTTTAAATTAATGTCGCTTAAGCTTCTAACGATTGGTATTTTAATGTTAAACTCTTTTGTGTTGCTTATGAGCGCTTCTTCAATTTTTGAAGCTACTTTTAAGCTAATTGCTTCAATATACGTAATGTTTGTAGCAATTCCCTTATCTTTACCATTTTGTAAAAATTCTTTAAATTCTTCCTTAACTCCTTCAAAACTTTCAGGAATTCCGATAATATTTCCATCATAAACATAAATTTCATTTAAAATTGAAGGACCCAATAATCTTTTCCCTTCTTCTTTTTCAAACACTTTTATGTTTATATTTTTGGATATTTCGCCGAATGTAATTTCCTTTGTAATATTAAATTCGCAAGGTGAAACCGCGTCTTTATTTTCAATACATGTGTTTGCTAATTCTTTAGATAAGTTATATATTTCGTCAATAACTGGCATTTTATCGATATTTACCATTGTAGCCATATCCCTATCGCTTAACTTGTATTCATAGAATTGAGGGTAAACCATTTCTCTAACATCTGTAAATTTACCTTTAATCATTGCGAGCCTTTCAACACCTAAACCAAGGTTCATTACTGGAACGTCTATTCCATACTTACTTAATGCAATAGGTGAATAAATACCGAATGTTGCAACTTCTATCCATTCTCCGAGCTCTTCGTGGTAAGCGTAAACCTCAGTCTGGGTTTCTGGAGTATAGTATTTTGATTTTTTATCATCAGGTATGAATTTAAAATTGGTAAATCCAAATTGTGATAAAAGACTTTCTGCTATTAACTTACCATCATTAATGTCTATATCTTCGCCGACAATTGCACATGAAGCGGAATGGTAGGTCATAAGGTGACTTTTATCTTCTTTTTGCTCTCTTCTGAAACATCTATCGATAGAAAATAATTTAAACGGTGTACTTCTTTTTTTAACTAAATCGGACACTGTTAAAAACCATCCTGATGTCATGTGACTTCTTAATGTTAAACTTGAAGCTATCGCTTTAAGTTCTTTAAACTCTGGGAAAACGTCATCTAAGATTTTTAATCCCATTTCACTTGATATTTCGAGTGCATTTGATATTTCGAGAACTAAATCGTCACCATCGAGTGTTCCTTTTTTATAACCGTGTAATATGTTTTGTAATGCTTCCTTACCGGTTAATGTTTTATTTTTAGTACTTTTAGTATCTGCGGTTTTAACCGCTTTATCTAAATCTATACCCAAGTTTTTGATGGCTTTTATTTTTTCATCGCTTAAGCCTACGTCCGGTCGTGGTAAGCCCGCTAGATAAAAGCATCTATCTAAAACAGCCATTGCTTCAGGTCCAAACTGTTTGTAAATATCTTTTTCATCAACGATTACCGGGTTCATATACTCTTCAAAACCCATTCTTAAATAAGCCTGTCTTAAACTCTCTATAGTATCGTTGATAGGGTGAGTTTTTCCGTAAGTTGGTTTTAACCTAGGGTACCTATTTGAAATCCTTTTAGGTTTTATTAAATCTTTTGTTTCTTTCCAAGCTTTTTCAAAGTCTTGTTCCGCCATTTTTAAAACTTCGGCTTTGTCAAATCGTCCATTATTGGCGATATTTTTATTATTTTTATTATTTTTCTCATTAGCCATTATAATCAATCCTATTTTCTTTAAATTATAATTGATATTATCGTATAATTGATAGTATAATATTTGGTATAATATTAGTATAATTATTGTAAATTGATAATACTATTATCTTATTATAAATAGTACTGAAAATTAGTATTTAAAGTTAATTAATCAAATAATTTATTATATAATAATGTATATTAAAGTTTATAGAGAAAATAGCGTAAATATTAACTAGTATAAATTAATCGGAAGTTAAAATTATGACTGACATTAAAAAATTAAAATATCAAAAAATAGGGGATATATTAATTGTAAAAAATGATTTAAACGAATCAGAAATAAAAGAATTAGTAAAAAGGACCAATTGTAAAACAATTTTAAAATATGAAACGCATATAACTGGCGATTTAAGAGTTCCTACGACCAAAATATTGTACGGCACTGAAACAGAAACAATAAACAAAGAACACGGCTGTTTATTTAGTATCGATGCTTCAAAAATCATGTGGAGTATGGGAAACCTTGAAGAAAGAAAAAGGATTGCAAATAAATCAAATAGCGATGAAATAGTCGTGGACATGTTTGCAGGGATTGGTTACTTTACAATACCTCTTGCAAAATACTCGAAACCCAAAAAAATTTATGCTTTAGAATTAAACCCTAATTCATATCATCATTTGTGCAAAAACGTCAAATTAAACAAAGTTGAAGATATTGTCGTACCTATTAACATCGACAATAGAACTTTCCAATTTGATAATTTAGATACTAACACCAACGATAATGCTGAAAACAAAGTTAATATGAAAGCAGATAGGATTTTAATGGGCTATGTTGTTAAAACAAATGAATTCCTAGAAAAAGCATTCCAATTATTGGGAAACTATGGAACTATTCACTACCACGACACAGTACCTGAAAAACTTATAAATAGTCGCCCTATCGAACAGCTAAAGTCTATCGGAGGCATTTACGGGTTTGAACTTGAAAAATACGAAATAGTGCGCATAAAAAAATATTCGCCAGGAGTTTGGCATATTGTCGTCGATGCAAAATTCAAAAAAATTGATATAGGTTAAGTTAAATAAATTGATTAAATGACTTGATTACAACCAAAAACAACCAAAAACAACCAACAAAAAATTAAATAAACTAACTAATTAAAATATCAACATATATAGACAATAAGGGTGAATTTGTGGAATACGAAAGAGCTTACCACGAATACGATTCAAAATGTGCTAAAAGAGAAGATTACAAGGAAAATTTTATTTCATTCTTAACAAAGCAGATATTCGAAATCAGGGATGAAATTGGCCTTGAAATATTAAATTTTAGTATATTAGACTATGAATTTAAAAAAGTGGATAATATAAACAATGACGGGAAAATTATTTTATATTTATACACATCTACCAGAACCGATAAATCGGGGATTATTGGACCTGGTGGTTGGGTAATCGGCAAGTTACGGGAAAAAATAGTTAATGATAACGATTTAATTAATTACATGATGGATACATACAACTATTCGTTAAATGACAATAAAAATATTAACAAATTTAGAAAAAGCTACAATAAAGAAATTATTATTAAAAAAATAAACAACTCTAGAAAATTAAGAAAATTAGACGAAATAAAAATTAGAAATATGGAATCTAAAACTAATAACAAATGTAAAAGTAAAAATAGAACTAAAAATAGTTTAAATTACGAGTTATTCAAAAATTTAATAATTAGAGTTGAAGATATATCTGATATCGAAAAATTACATAAAAAAACTAAAGAATCTATCGAATTTTTGGAAAAAAGAGGTCTAGATTTTTCAAAATTTGAAAGTAAATTTTTAGATAAGTCCTTATATATAATTCAATGTGAATACGATTTAGCGAGTCTAAATAGTGTTTCAAAGTATTTTAATATCGATTGTGCCACAATAGATACGGGAAATACTGTAATATTACCACATAAAAGTAAAAGTAAAATTAATGAGTATATCGAGACCCATAATTTATCAAACAATAAAAATCTAAATCATAACTATATACAAATGGAAAAAATCGAATCTGATGAAATAATTGGTGCTATAAATGATAATCCTTGCATAAAATTATGTAATAGATATTTATTTACGCTTTTAGACCATTGTAAAAGAGAAGGATACAAAAATCTAATATTCAATCATTTTATGACAGATTTTGATAAGATAAACAATGTAAATATCGTAAATTTCTTGAGTTTGTTCCCAATTAAAAAAAATACACTAATTAATAGTGCAGATTTCTTGGAATGTCCAATGGTTATTCAAGCTTGTAAAAACAATGAGACCTACAAATTTGAAAAAATCGAAGAAATCGTTGAAAAAGTGTATGGCGGAGTTGTGGAGCCCACTGAAGGTTCAGAAGAAATATTGAAATATTTGAAATAACTTAAACTAAATTAAAATAATTTATTTACATTATTTTTAAATAATCTAATTAACTAACTAGTAATTAAGGTATAATAGGGATTCTATGCGAAATAACAGTACAAATAATGAAAATATGGATGGAAATAAAAATAAAAATAAAAGTAAGCATCATAAGGGATATAAAAAATATTTAAATTTTAAAAAATATAAGAATGATGAAAAATATAGTAAATACCATAGCTATTTTGAAGGATTTGAAGATGCAATGCCGATATCTATCGGTTACATACCCATAGCCGTTGCTTTTGGGATATTGGCAAAATCAATAGGGATTCCAGATTATATATGTATATTAATGTCCGTTATTGTATTTGCAGGGGCTAGTCAGTTTATAGGCGTAAATCTAATTGCATTGGGTTCTTCATCTTTTGAAATAGTAATTACAACGTTTATATTGAATTTAAGGCATTTATTACTATCCTCTTCATTATCTCAACAGATGGACTATCAACACAAATCTAGAAAGTTTTTAAGTGCACTATCTTTTGGCATAACAGACGAGTCTTTCGTAGTAGCTTCGTTAAAAAACACTAAAAATAACAAGAATAATAACCATACGGACGATTCAGGCAATACGGTTCCTAAAAAGTTGTGTCCGGAATACGTATTGTCTTTAAATCTAATTGGGTTTATGGCATGGGTTTTCGGAACATTTTTAGGTGTTTTTGTAGCAGAAGGATTGCCTTCGTCAATTCAATCTTGTTTGGGTATCGCACTATACGCAATGTTTATTGGTTTATTAATTCCTGCAATTAAAGACTCCAGAAAAGTCCTAAAAATAGTTATAATTGCTTTACTAGTTGGTTCTTTAATCAATATGATAAATTCAATGGTTTTATTAAATTATCTATCCGTTGGTTGGATAATTATATTTTCTACATTGATATCTGCGCTAATTAGTGCGTATGCCTTTCCAAAAAAAGATAAATAGTCTTTTATAAAATGGAGTAGTATTATTGATAGTATTATGATTATATGTAAAGGTTATATACTCCAAATGACAATATATTAGTGAGGTGAGTATGTGAATTTTAAAAAACTTGTTACTATCCCCATAATATTATTTTATCTTTGTGTTACATTATCATTTTCGGGATGTATCGGCGGTGACGATGAAGTCAACATGCCTCAAAATAGCGGTAAACAGTTAAATTTAAAATATTTGGAAGCAAGGATAAATTCAGACGTTCAGGTATCTATTGTAAGCTATAATAACGATAAAGAAGAGTTATATATTGCATACAATACAGATAAAACTACAAATGAATCAGTAACTGATGAATTAAATGTGGTTATTGAAGATGTAAGAAATCACATTGAAAGTAACGGAATTGCATACCCCAAAACGCTTAAATTTGAAATTAATCTTAAAAATAAAAACAATGAAAAAATTATTGTCTCAAAAAATTATAGTGATTTCTTTAAAAAATAGATAATAACCTATAAATAATAAGATACGGACAATAAATCCCCTAATATCAAATTAGTCATTACTTAGAATAGTTGTACTTTCCCCAAAATATTATTTTTTTACTAATTTTTAATTAATCTTAATTAGTATTCGCTAACATTAATTAGACTTAATTAGACTTAATTAGACTTAATTAGTTTTTAATTGATTTTTAAATTATCATATAATATATTTCAAAAAAGTTAGATCTCTAAAAATATTACTTAAAATCAGTTGTACAACCAATTAAAAATCCTCCAAAAGGTTAGGATAAATAATGGTTGCATGTGCAATTAAACGTTGATTATTTTAAAATCATCAGATAGTTGAGCTTTTCCTTGTTTTATATTATTTAATTGATTATGTTCATTATCGGCATTATTATTTTCGTCACTAACGCCTACTTCAACAACTTTGCCCACTTTAAAAGCATAGCAATCGTTGTCTTGGAGTTTTTTAACTAAATCTTCTGCATATTTTGAATCTACTGAAATTAACAGTCCACCAGCTGTTTCAGCACCCCTGCCAGTCATTAAAGCATGTCCAAACATAGATGCTAATTCATCCGTACCTTTAATGATTGGTAATGCGTCGATTATAATATCTACACCACTTTGCTCCGCCATTTCTTGAGAGTGTCCCAATATACCAAAACCGGTTACATCAGTCATTGAATTAGCTATTTTTATACCTAATTCAGCCTCAAGCTCCCTTAATACTAAAAGTGCCTTTCTGTTGGATAAAGTCATTAATTCAACCGCAAAATCAACAATTCTGCTAATTTCAGCTTTGTCTAAATCTAGCATATCCAAATATTCGTCAGTGACACGAGATAATGCCATAGCAGTTTGATTCCCCAGAGGTTTTGTTAAAATAAGGGCACTATTAGGTTTTGCACCAGATTTCATCAAAACGTCTTCTTCTTTGCCTATACCCGTTACAGAACCGCCGATTATAGGCACTGGATTCAATATGGTGTGACCGCCGATTATAGATGTTTCATTGTCTCTGCAAAAGTCCTGGAAGCCTCTTAGCATTTCCCTTGCGGCTTCGATGGGGAGATTCATAGGTATTCCCATTATTACTAGTACGCCAATTACATCCGTTAGCCCCATTGCGTAAATGTCGCTCGTAGAGTTACAAGCTGCTATTTTTCCCTGCGTATAAGGGTCATCTACAATGGGCGTAAATACGTCAACTGTTTTGGCAATTGCCATTCCGTTACGGATTATAACTGAGGAATCATCGCCTAAACCTACTTTAACATTTTTAATATCTTTTTCATCAACTATACCTTTAACAAGTACTTCAAGCTCAGTATTTGGTAATTTACAAGCTCAACCGTGTAATTCTACCATTTCTGTTAACTTAACGTCTTTAAAGCTCATTGTATCATACCCTCGATAATTAATAAATATAATTTTGATGTAATCTAAAATACAAATTAGGTATAATCCTAAATATTTTAGATATAATTAGATATAATCTAATACAATTATAAAAGATTCTAAATAATATATTGTAAAATTTACTATATAATCGTATTTATCCAAAATATTAGTAATTAAAGAAATATTTATAATACTAATACCCATTAGGTATTTTAATATATTATAAATTAGTTATATAGTTTTCTTTTTATTTTTAGGCTTACAAAGTATTTCTTTTAATGCAATTTCAAAAAAGTTATTCATATTAGCGGGTTTTATAATCACTGCACAGTCTGAACCCTTACTTGAGCCACCCAATGCAATTATATCCTTTTTAGTTGATATGTAGCCAGAATCAGCAGCCATAACCGTTACTTCGTATGCTACTTTCAAGCCTTGTCCAAAAGTCCTTAAAGTTTCTGCGATTATTTCCACAGGACCGTATCCTCCAAATTTTTTGGAAATACCCCTTTCAACACCGCTCAAAGCGTGCGTAGCTCTTACTACCTTTGCACCCTTACTTTTTAACTCATTTTCTGTTTCTTCCGTCATTGGGTTAATATCTTCACCAGAAAATCCCTGATGATAAGTTACTGCAACTAAATTTATTTTTCTAGTAATTCCAGAGTTATTTATCATATCTATTAACTTTAAAGCTGTTTTACCCGTTGTAGATGCCAATACAATGTCATTAAGGGACTCATCTTCTTTTAACCTATCTATTGCACATTTTAAAGTTTCTTCCGTATTTTCCACACCTGGTTGTTCAAAATACATTTGATAAACACCTCTATTTTTTAATAGTTTATAGTAAGCTAAATAAGCTAAATAAATTATAATACGTTAAATTATCCAAATAAATTATAATATGTATAATAACGTATAATATTTTATAATTATTTGTTAGAATTTAAAACTTTCAATTTTTTTAAGTCATATTCCATAAAATCTCTTGCAATTTCTATTTTAATATTTTTGCCATGTACTGTGGACTTTTCCAAATATGTATCAATTTCTGTTTCATATGCTTTAACGGACCTATAACGAGCTGATATGTGTGTTATAATCAACTGCTTAACACCGGAAATTTCTGAAATCTTCAAAGCTTCCTCAAAAGTGGAGTGCATAGTTTCTAAGGCATTTTCTAAAAGTGAACTATCAAAGGTGGCCTCGTGAACTAAAACTTTACAATTTAAATCATTTAAAAATTTTGCAAAATTATAAACTGGTCTAGTATCTCCTGAATAGGCAAATGACGCACCGTCGGTATTTGATACAAGCACATCCTCAGGCATTATGGTTTTTTTAATGGCTTTTCCATCCTCAAAAACTTCTATTTCAACACTATTTCCATCTTTTAAATCTTTTAATTTAGAACCTATTTCAATTCCAAATTCTCTAACCTTATTCATATCCATTTTAGGAGCTTTTAATTCCTTAAATACATATGCAAGTGAAGGCACTGAATGATTAGTCGGATAACAGTATATTTCATAGCCATTACCTGACTTATTGGTTGAAAGTATTTTATTAGGCTTTAATTCTAACTCTAAAACTTCTATGTCATAACTAATTGAATGATAACCTATTTTTAAAATATATTCAATCATTTCTGCCGTTTTTGGAGGCCCATATATTTTTAATGGTCTTTTTCTGTTTGATAATGCCATGGATTGTAATAAACCGCCCAATCCTAAAACATGGTCCCCATGCAAATGAGATATGAATATATTATTTATTTTCATAGGCGATACATTCGTATTCATCATTTGACGTTGAACATTTTCTCCGCAATCAAATAAAAAATATTCTCCATTATATCTTAAAGCTAATCCTGTATGTGCTCTTTCTTTTGTGGGTACTGAAGCACTTGTTCCTAAAAAGGTCAATATCATTATATCCCATCAATTACTACAATTATATCGTAGCATATTGTTTCTTTTTATTTATTATTCTATTTTTTATTATTCTATTTTTCTTTTTATTTTAGTATTGGTTTACATTTATTTAGTATTTTACTTTATTTATTATTATTTATTTAGTTATTCATTAAATAATGGTTAATTCTTAATTATTTAATAATCAGCGTAATCTTCAATATTCAATAAACCATCATGTCCAGTTATTATATTCTTACGTAAATTTTTAATTTTATTTAGGGATTCTGTTGCTAATTCCTTATCTTCATGTACTTTAGGCGGTAAATTTTTAAAAATATTGTTTTTTACAGGTATGGCGTCACCAGAAACTATATAATCCCCATATATTATCGCAATACTATCCATAGTATGCCCTAGAACTTCCATAATCTTTATTCCATATTTTGAGAGCCCTTCTTCAAAATCTTTGTAATTATTGTAGGTTATAATTCTCGCATTTTTAAATAACTCGTTATTTTCAATATGGTCGTAATGATGATGAGTATTGATTACATAATCAATATTTTCAAGTTTTACGCCCAAACTGTTAAATTTATTTATTAAAAACTCCTTTTTATCTTTTGTAGATGTATCAATAACTATTCTAATGGTTTTTCCATTTGCCATTCCTTCTATGTATGTTACCGAGGAAGACGCAGAAAGTGGTTTTAAACTAGAAGAATATGTTATATCACCCGTATAAATTAATTTAATCATGTTTCACCAAATAATTATGAAATTTAATAAATAGTATACTTAAAATATTTATCATACTTTAGTACAATTACTAGAATTTACCATAATTTAGTATAATTTAGTATACTTTATTATATATTTTTTATTTATATTTATATATAATAACAGCTAATGGTTAATGTACGATTAAAGCATACAATTTTGTTGATTTAATATTTATTTATAATTTAATATACGTTACTGTTTTAATTAACATACTTTAAATTATATTTTAAAAGATAGTGAAGAGTATATTCGTATGAGATATTCGGATATACCCAACTTTATACAAATTAATAATAAAATTAAAGATAAAACTTAAAGATAAAACTTAAAGATAAAACTTAAAGAAAATTAACGATAAGATTTAAAGATAAAGGTGTAATCATGGGAAAAAAGGATAAAAGATGGGTACTTCAAAGAAAAAGAGATTTCTACTACAATTTGGCTAAAAAAAATCAATATAGGTCAAGAGCCACCTACAAACTATTTCAATTGAATGAAAAATTCAATTTTATTAAAGAAGACAACGTAGTAATCGACCTAGGTTGCGCACCTGGCGGTTGGCTACAGTCAGCTCGTGAAATAGTCGGTGAAGAGGGCTTTGTCGTAGGTATCGATCTTCAAAAAGTTAAACCTCTTAATTATGACAACGTCATAGCTATTAAGGGTGATATGACCAAAGAAGAGATACTTAAGGAAGCAGTATCTCACTTACCAAGAAACCCTGACGTAATAATTTGCGATGCTTCGCCAAACGTTAGTGGAGTTTGGGACGTTGACCACACCTGCTCATTGATATTAACTACAATGGCACTTATGACATCTACCAGAGTACTAAAAAAAGGTGGTAACTTCGTAGTTAAAGTATTCCAGGGCGATTTATTTAATAAATATACAGATTTAGTCAGTACATACTTTGATAAAGTTATTACTACAAAACCAAAAGCTTCAAGGGGCGAAAGCGCTGAAGTTTATGTTATCGGTAGAAGATTTAACGGAAAATTATTTGATTTAGAATCAGAACATCCACTTGCTAAGTTATTGAAAAATAGCCTTCAAGAATCAGGCGAAAAGATTACTGAAATCAAAAAAGAAAGAAAAATTAAAATAAATAGTTCAAAAGGAACTAATACTGTAGAAACAGCTGTAACTGCCGAAGATATTCAAAATGATGAAAAAGAAAATTTAATAATTAAAAAGGATGAAAAAAATCCTGAATTATTAATAAAACACATCCGAGAGATGAGGAAAAACAAATAATAAATAAATAATAAATAATAAATAATAAAAAATATTTCTATTTTTAATTTTATTTAACGTATTTAACGTATTTAACGTATTCTTTGATTTTTAGATATCCCTGTAATTGCCTATACGATATAGCTTTTTTTATATATTATTCGTCTACGTGTTTAATTTCCGACTTATTAAAGGTCTTAGAGTCAAAGAGATGGCGTTTAACAAGTATCAACGAAACAACCAAAGCAATATACTCTGCGATAGGCATGGCATACCAAATTCCGGTTACTCCATAATATTGAGGCAATATTAGAATTAAAGGTATTAAAAATATTGTAGAACGAGACAACATTAAAAATACGGATGTTTTGTACTTGTAAACGGATTGGAAATAAGTTATAGATATCAACGTAACTCCTACGATTATAAAATATATCGAATGTATTTTTAATCCAAACATGGATGTATTTATGAATAATAAGTCCGAACTATTGAATAAACGTACCAAAAGCTCCGCAAAGATATTTACAATAGCATATATGACTAAACCCAGTGCTAAATTTATTAAGGATGCTTTTTTGAAGATTTCTCTTACCCTCTCAATCTTGTCGGCACCGTAATTGTAACTTATAAGTGGTTGAACACCTAAAGAAACACCATATATTACGAAAAATGCCAAACCTGATACGTAAGAAACAGTACCGAATGCAGAGACATCTAATGAAGTACCATATGCTAAAAATTGTATATTATGAATAAATACCAATAAAGCAAATGCGAACTCCCCTAAAAATCCTGGAAAACCTGCAAATGCTATTTTTTTAACAGTATGGACATTTTTTAGAGAATCCATTATCTCTTCTTTTTTATTTTTATAATTATTTAATGGTTTATATTTTAAATTATCTTTAATGTTATCTTTAATGTTATCTTTAATGTTATCTTTAAAATTATCTGTTATATCTTGTTTATCGTTATTTTTATTATTCTTATCATTATTCTTAGTATTTATATCGTCCTTTACAGAATTAATTGTATTATTTTTCGTTTTATCAAATTTTTCGAATAATTTTAGCCTTAAATTTGATTTGCCACAAAGAAAATGCTCAAGATATATTATAAAAACTACAGATTGAGACAATAACGTGGCAATTGCTGCACCCATAATTCCATAACCTAAGATTGCTATGAATAAGCCATCTAGTATAATATTTAATATGGCGCCCGTAGTCATTGCATACATTGCTTTAGTAGGGAATCCATCATTCCTAACCAAGCTGTCGAATGCTACAGTACTCAAGGTTATTATGGCACCATATATGAATATACTAGAGTAATTTAAAGCCTCTGTAAAGTAAATACCCTTAGCTCCGATAATTTTCAACAAAATTTCAGTTATGGGCATTCCGGTTAACATTATGATTGCTGAAACAATTATCATGTATAAAAAGGTAGTTGATAGGATTTTTTCGGCTTCGTCTTTATTTTTCATACCTAAATTGATTGAAATTAACGTTGCGCCCCCTAAACCGAACATAATACCTATACCATAAATAGATATCAAAAATGGCCAAGCAAAAGCTATACTTGCCAGCCCGTAAGAACCCACGTAATTTCCTACGAAAATACCATCCACTACAGTGTAAATTCCACTAACCAACATTCCTACGGTAGCAGGAATTGCGTATCTTACGATTAATCGGTTTATACTTTCATTTTCTAGTTTATTATAGTCCATATGAATCACTATTTATAAATCATAATTTTATAGTCTATTTTTATAGTCTATTTTTATAGTCTAATTTTGTATAATTGTATAATTGAATATAACGTAAATTAAATTTTTTTAATTTATTATCAAATATACATAAATTATGATATATATAATTAAAGAAATATCGAAAAATTGAAATTGATTAGTTTGAAGTTTGAAAAATGATTAATTTAAAAAGAAGAATAAAAATTTAAATAAACGAAAATGGATGTTAGTAAACTTCCCTGTTGCATACAACTACCAATACATTATCTTGGAAATACTTAAATTTAGTTTCAAGTTCTCTTTTGATTTCTTCGGAAATTTCTTCGTATATTGTATAACTAAAATTATCATTATCTGAATCAATGACGTTATTCAAGATTTTGGAGTTATTTTTGAGATTTTCGGTTTCATTTGAATTCTCGAGATTAATGCTAAGAATACATTTTCCCTGGGTTTCACGGATTCCTTTTTTAATTTTAAAATTTAAAGTTCCTCCATATTCTTTAATCGATTCATTCTGTTGGATATAATCGATAACATCTTCCAAAATTGCACTTAAACTTGCGTTACTAAATTTTTTAGGCGTTAATTTAAATATATAATTGTTTAAATGTAATCGATATAACCCCCACGATAAAACATAATAAAAATCATATATTTTATACTCCAAATACTTATAAAAAAAAGCAAGTAATACATAATGCAACCCGTGTGCATCTAATTTTTTACAAACTTGTTTAGCTTGATAGTATATATAACGTCGATGTGTTTCTCTTATCATGTCTAAAAATATTAGGTACAAGACAATTATTTCAATAGCCAATATGTCCATTTATTACCCCTCACAATCTTAGCGAGTAATGTATACGTTAGATGTATATAATTCTTTTAATTATTTAAATATACCATATGAGTCACGGGTTCAAATAAGATTAAAACTAAATTAAAATCAAAATATAAACTTAAACTTAAAGAATCGTAATTCAAAGTTATAAAACTTATAAATTTATAAAAATATTAATGTTGGGTATTAATATTAATAATTTAATATTTAATAATTAATATTTAATAAAATATTAAATTACTTCATTTATTAAAGTAGGAATTTCTGAAATTTTCTTAGCAACTAATGCGCCAGCTTCTTCGAGTGCTTTCATTTTACTTTGCGCAGTTCCTGCTCCTTTTTCAATTATTGCACCAGCGTGACCCATTCTTTTTCCTTCAGGTGCAGATTGTCCGGCAATGTATGAAATTACAGGTTTTTTCATCTTATGGATTAATTTTTCCGCTGTTTCTTCTTCAGCAGAGCCTCCAATTTCTCCTATCATAACAATTGCGTCTGTTTCATTGTCTTTTTCAAATCTTTCCAATATCTCCATGTATCTTAAACCAATGATTGGGTCGCCACCTATTCCAACACAGGTTGACTGTCCATGTCCATTTTGAGTTAATTGGTTTGCAACCTCGTAGGTTAAAGTTCCACTTCTTGAAACCATTCCGATGTTACCTTCTTTTAAAACACTCATTGGTATGATACCCATTTTTCCAACTTTTGGAGATGCTAAACCTGGAGTATTAGGTCCTATGATATCAACACCGCATTTTTTGCCATAATTTACAATATCGATGGCATCTTGAACAGGTATGTGCTCTGTTATGATTGTAACCAGCTTTAAACCTGCGTCAATAGCTTCAAAAGCTGCATCTTTTGCAAAAGGTGCTGGAATAAATATTACTGAAGCATTAGCGTCATATTCTTCAACAGTTTCTAAAACTGAATCAAAAACTGGTACGCCTTGAACATTTTGACCCTTTTTACCTGGCGTTACACCTGCAACAACATTTGTATTTGCTTCTAACATGTTTTTTGTATGGAATCTACCCTGATTTCCAGTAATCCCCTGAACAATAACTCTGGTATCTTCGTTTAAAAGTATCATAGACACACCCTTATTATTTTGATTATTATTTTAAACTATTATCTTTTTAATATTGGATATATTATTTTTTATTTTAATTTTCATTATTTTATTAATTTATTAATTTATTTTTTTATTTTATTATCTTTTATCATATCTTTTTGGTATGAATTATATTATTTTTTTATAGTATTATTTTATCTTATTGAATTTTTGAAACGCCCATAATTCTAACTTTTGCACTTCCGTCTAAAAGTACTAAATTATCGCCTTTTTCATAAACTACTGGTTTTAACAATTTTAATTTCAAATCATCGCCGTTTTTCTCTTCTACAGTACAGCTTACAGATTGTAAACCAACTACGATTTGGTAGCCTTCGCCTGCGTTTATTTCCTTGTTCATGTATGGGTTCCACTTCATTGTAACGCTTAATTCATCTGAAACGCTTAATTCATCTTTTGATAAGATCATACCACGATCTAAATCTTCTACAGAAACGCCTTTCAATGCAAGTCCTACTCTTGAACCTTTTGGAGCTTCTTTAACATCTTTATCGTGAACCTGCATACTTTTAACCATTGCTTTCTTTGTTGTTGGGTACATGGTTAAATTATCGTGAACAGCGACTTCTCCCTTATCCACTTTGCCTAATATCACAGTACCGACACTTTTAACGGAGAAGAAATGGTCTATTGGTATTTTTTGAATTTCTTCGCCTTCAGGTTTTACTTCAGGCAATGCTGCCATTTTTTCACGGATAACTATGTAATCTTTTTCGATTATTTCAAAGTCTTTCATTGAAGTAGCACTTAATATTGCTTTTAACTGCTCTAAATCAATATATTCACCAGCTACGATAAATCCTCTTTTAACTCCACACATGTCAAGTGCCAATAAGGTTTCCGCAATATCCTGGGTTAATTCATCGATAAACAGAAGCGCATATTCTGTCATATTTATTGCATAAATTAAAGGATGAATTCTTTCAGGATACCTTGTAGGCTCAATATATACTACAGAATCATCGTCTTTTTTATAGTTATAAAGAGTTATATCGGTTGAAGTTCCTTTTTTTCCAATTTCCTTTCCTGCGTCTTTGAAATTGCCGTATAAACCAATTGAAACGTTTTTCATAATTTACCTCTTATTAAAGTATTATAACGTATTATAACGTATTAAAATGAATTTTAATAATATTGAATTTAATAATATTGTATCATAGTACTCGTATTAATATTTGAAAAATGAATATTTATATTTAATGTATCATTCAAATAATATTGAAATAATATTGAAATAATTATTAATTGATAATTCTCGATTAAATAATCAGATAATCAAATCGTAATAAGTATAAATAACGAATTTAAGTATAATAAAGTTTTCATCATATATTTAACTTACATACTAAATTATAACAAACAATTATAATAACAAACAATTATAAATTCAAAAATATAGTTTATAATATAATTTAATTAATTAATATAATTTAATATAATTTAATATAACTAATATACTTCAAAAATGCAAAAGTATAAAAATAATAGTACAATATATTATCAAGACGGGTTATCAAGAGAAAATCGGAAACACATAAATGTAGAATAACGGCCAAGGTAAATTAGTTACAATATTGCGGAAAAGGAGTAACTAATTAAAATTTAAAATTATATGGATATATTATATAATAAAATATCATATAATAAAAAACGTAAAAATAAAAAATAATACAAGATATATATCTAAATAATCAAAAAAAACTAAAGAGAGTGAAAACATGGCATTTAAAATTGTTATCGCAGACCCTAAAGAAGGTAAATCATTCCAAAAAGAAATAGAAAGCAGAGCTTTAATCGGTAAAAAAATCGGTGATGAAATCGACGGTTCAATCGTAGAATTAGAAGGATTCAAATTAAAAATTACCGGCGGTAGTGACAAATGTGGTTTCGCAATGAGACACGATGTACACGGTAACGCAAAACAAAAAGTATTATTAAGACAAGGACCTGCTTACCACCCAAAAGACGATGGAATCAGAAGAAGAAAAAGCATCAGAGGAAACACAATCTCATTAGATGTTGTTCAAATCAACATGAAAGTTATTGAAGGTCCTAAACCATTATCAGAAGTATTCGGTGCAGATGCTGAATAATTAAATTCTATAGATTATAGAATTATATAATTTTAAATTTTATTTTTTTAAACTATTTTAAGCTATTTTAAACCATATTAAAAAGTAAAAAGTATTTTTTTATTTTTAAAATTTTAAAAAAGTATTTAAGTATTGAAATATTTAAGTATTGAAATATTTGATTTAGTTCATAACGCCAATATAGAAGATAGGAAATTTTGGAAAATATAAACTCCCAATATTGCTCCAAATATAACAATTATAACATTTACACGCTTATATGCCAATATTATAGCAATACTAGTTCCAAATATCGCTGAAGCCATACTATCTGTGGAGTATAATACATTAGGGAATATTAATGCACTTAATGCACAGTAAGGCATATACTGAAAAAATGAATTCCAAAAAGGACTCAATTTAACCTCTTTTAATAAAACAATTGGCAAAACTCGGGGAATGTAAGTTACTAAGCCCATAAATATTATTATCAGTATTAAAGTCGGTTCATCAAATGTATTTATCATAAATATCCTCTAATTAAAATTTATCTTCTATATTTGTTATTTTGTTATCCTAATTGTTATTTTAGTATTTTAGTATTTTATAGAGTTATAATTCTATAACATATATTTTTAGTTATGTTAATTATTTGACGTTTAAATCATTTGTTATTATATTGGGATTATTCTTCCCCGTAAAATTGATTTATCTTTTGCATGGAACGTGTAGCTTTTGATAAAACTGCAGAATTTGCAAGTGAACCTGCGACCATAACTGCGGTCATGATTTGTTCATCAGTTATTCCCATTTTTTTACCTGCGTCGATGTGGAAATCTATACAGTGTTCGCAACCTAAAGCAGCCACTACAGCTATTGAAATTAATTCAACGGTTTTTGCGTCAAGATGTTTGTAATCATCGACTACAGCTTCGTCGTAATTAACTTTTGAAACCAAAAGTTTTGGATTTTCCGCCATTCTTTCTATTATGTAAGGGACTTTACCATATCTCTTTTTAACAACTTCTTCTATTTTATCCATATCTTTTTCAGTTAATAATTCCATTACATCACCTTTGGTTTATATTATAAATTTAATTTATTTTATAATTATATTCTATAATATATTCTACACAATATTCTATAATATATTCTATAGTATCGTCTATAGTATATTCCCTATTTTACTGCATATTTAAATTTATATTTTAAGCCTATATCTTAAAGTTATATTTTACAATTTACATTTTAGATTTATTAAACATGAATGGGGTAAATATGTTAGTAGTTTAACAAATTATATAATCATATCGCTTTAAATTATTTTTAATACAAAATATAGTCTAAATATATGGTAACATGGCTAAAAATATAATTTATATTGTTAATCACATGTGGTTAATTAGATATCTTAAATAATAATGTATATAAGTATATTAAATTTATAATAATTTATGTATGCTATTGTTAGATTCATTATTATTTTTTTCTTAATTTATGGGGATGTATACAATAAAAAATATAACTATAATACTAATCATAATACACAATTATAGTATAATACACAATTATAATATTAAATTATCTTATAGTACATTATTTTATATATATAACGGGTGGAATATTGAATTTTAGAACATTAAACAAAACAGGCGAAGAATTATCAATTTTAGGCTTCGGAGCTATGAGATTTCCATTAAAAAACGGTAGAATTGACAAAGCAAAATCTGAAGAAATGTTAACCTACGCAATCGATAATGGGGTTAATCTCATTGACACAGCTTTTCCTTACCATTTTGGAGAAAGTGAGATATTTTTAGGAAATTTCTTATCAAAATATCCCGAATATCGAGATAAAGTGAGTATATCTAACAAATTACCCCCTTGGGATGTAAAAAAATCAGAAGACATGTATAGAATATTGAATACTCAATTAAACAAGTTGCAAACAGATTGTATTGATTATTACTTCATACATAGTTTAACGAAAGATGTTTGGGATAGGCTTTTAGACCTGGGAATATTAAAATTTTTAGATGATATAAAAGAATCAAAGAAAGTAAAATACGTTGGATTCTCATTTCACGATAATTTAGAGGGATTCAAAAAAATAGCGGATTCTTACAACTGGGATATGTGCATGGTACAATATAACTACCTTGACGATGAATTACAAGCAGGGACTGAAGGAATATTATATGCAGCTCGCAAAGGTATGGGTATATTTATAATGGAGCCCCTAAGAGGCGGAAATTTAGCAAATAATGTCCCAAAAGAAATAACGGAAATTTTTGACGAATATACCAAGAAACACAAATATTTCCAAAAACCTTCAGATTGGGCATTTAAATGGGTATGGAATAATCCAAATGTTACATGCGTTTTATCAGGCATGGGTTCGTTAGAACAGCTTAAAGACAATATAGGATTAGCCAATAGCATTTCAAACCCTAATTTTTTAAATATAGATGAATTAGAAATTATTTCAAAAGCAAAAGAGATATTCAACAAAAGAATGAAAATAAAATGCACAAGTTGTAATTATTGCATGCCTTGTCCTGTAGGCGTCGATATACCCAGATGTTTTGAAATATACAATTCAAAATACTTATTTGACAGTAAAAGCTCCAAAATGGAAGCAGATTTTAAATACACTGCTCAGCTAGGGGGCGTCCTTTCAGAACCTAGGGTTGCATCAAAATGTATTCATTGCGGAAAGTGTTTAAAAGAATGTCCTCAATCGTTGCCGATACCGGATTTACTCGATGAAGTTTCCAAAGAATTCGAAAAAACAGGTTTTAAGTACAAAGTAAAATTATTTAAGACAGTTGCAGGCTTGCAAAAATTCGTTGAAAAACTTTTTAGATGAAAATAGGGAATTTAGATAAATTTGGGTAATTTTAGATAAATTTTATAAAAATAAATCTTCTAAATCATTATTTTCATCATTTTTAGATTTGTAATTTATTATTTCATACTTTATTTTTAATAATTTAGATACTGAATTCGATATTAAATTATAATCTTTTGAATTAACCTTATTTTCCAATAATAGAATTCCTTTATCAACCATATAATTTAATTTTACAATATCAGTATTGTATTCAGATTCTAAATCAGTTTCATTCGATAAATCTTGTTTAACAAGGTTATCTTGGTCATTTTGTGTAATCTCATTATCGACATTGTTGTCAGTATTGCGCTTATTAAAAGTATGATTAAAAGTATTTTTAGATGAAAATGAAAAACAATCAAGCTTTAATTGTTTATATCTTTTATTTTCATCAATCATATTTAATCTCCAAAGTATGTTATACCGCATTCACAATTTAAGTCATATGGCGGTAATAATTCAGGATATTCGAAAGGTAAAAAGGTTAAACCATTTAGTTTAAAGTGTTCATCCTTTGAAACTATCATTATTCGTTTTTTCCAGTACTTTTTTATCATTGCTATGTTATAAGCCCTTAAAATATTTCTAAATACGATATTTTGCAATATAGTTATTTCAGTATCTTTGCTTAATTCTTGGATATTTTTAATTTTTTTACCATTTACAGCTTTTAAATAAATTTCCATTTCTTTTTTGAACGTTTTGTTAATTTTTTCCAACGTATCATAGTCTAAAGTTTCAAATAAATTCAAAGAATTTAATTTGGGAATCAAATATTCTAGAAGTAAATTATCACAAATTTGGCTAAAATTATCTTGACCATATGAATCACACATATTTCGTGAAATAAGTTTAAATTCATCCACTAAATTAAAATATTTATCTCTTTTGGCAGCAGCGTCATTTAAATTTTGCTCTAAATCTATTTTTTTACAATTAGGGAAATTAATATCATTTGATTTTTCACCAACTCCATTTTCAATTTTTTCAATTTTTTCTTCCCCAATTAGCTCTAAATCATTTACTATGGAATCTATTTCTTCACTAGTGTAATAATTGGAATTTGATTTCTCGTAGGACGCCATCATCTCTCCGTATTCATTACTTGGGAATATACGCTCTACGAGGGTAGAGTAATCGTGACCAGTTTCTGATTCCGATTTTTTAAGTTCTGCAACTTCTTTAGCTTTTTCGATTATCTCTGACTCGAATTCAGGGTCGGGATTTGCAAATTTAATCCAAATGTCAGGATAACCCATTTTGGTCAATTGGTCATTGACCCACCTTTCAACATCATCTTGATATCCTCGAATAATACCCATTAAATTCCGATATATAGTCCTTGAAGTAGTTAATTCCTGACCTGAAGCTTTTATTATGCTTATACTTGTTCCTAAACCCATAAAAATCCCTGATTCGTAGTGATCCAACATTAAACTTAATAAATCAACTGGTATGTCTTTTCCAATTGAAATTGTTTCAGAGTGGAATTTTTCAGGACTGCATGGTATAATAATCCTTGTTCCATTCTGATAATTAGATAAACCAAGTTTAGCAGTCTTTAAAGCATTCACATCGTCAGAAACTGCTATAATTGTAGGCACTACTGATTTTTCAGCCATTTTTGGCATAATACTACAGCCTAACGAATACTTATGATTGGACAACTCCTGTATAGTATCGTGAATTGGGATTGGGTTATTAAAAACAGACAAATAGATATCGGAATAATATTCGTCAGCTTCTACTTGATTCCAAACGTATTTTGGTGCAATAACCACATTCACGTCACCCAAATCCCCGTCCCACCAATTACCCTGTGCTTTTGTCGCAGAATATTTTATAAAATATTCTTCTTGCTTATTCAAATATTTAAATTGATTAATAAGTTTAATTTTATCATTTTTATCATAATTAGAGGGATTTATATCGTTATTTATCCTTAACTCAATTCCTTGAGGATCAATACGATTAAGTCGGTATAAAATACATTTCCCCCTAAGTAAATAATCAGATAAGGCTTTTTTTAACTCATCTTTTTTTGAATCGATTATATTAGATATATGGGATATCTCTTTATCCGATAATTTAAAGCTGGATGTAACAGTATACGTTGTAAAAACTTGAGAATAAAGTTGTTTTAGAGCCATATTTACTGCTACATCTTTTGATATATCTATGGTATGATTTCCATTTAATATTATCGAATCTTTATCATATTTTTCATTATTTTTGGATTTAGCAATAGTTTTAATGCTTTTATTACTATTACTATTACTATTACTATTACTATTACTATTATTGGTAATACTAGTGTTACTAGTGCCTTTAATTTGAATGCCGTTTAATCTCATAACCACCATCTCGTTATTTTAATGATAAACTTTCTCATTTCTCTATAGTATTGTGATATCATAATTATTAGAATGCTTAACATCCTCGAATATCTCATTTAACACATCTGCAGGTATAATTTTTGAATTATTCAAATAACAATTATATACTGCAGGGACAACGCAATCTGCTAGATCCGGGCTATTTTTACCATAATAAATTACCTTATTTTCATTAATCTGATGTTGAAGTATCTGTAAATACAATTTTTCCCATATTTCGGGCTTACAATTTATTAAAAGTTCATTATTTTCCACCAATTGCTGAAAAATTTTCCAATTATCTATACTTTTTGATATTCTTTCTCCACCAAATTTTTGAATAAAAGCTTGGCTATTAAATTGGTCAAAACTTAATTTTAGGGAGAAATTATTTTTTAAATAGCGTATAAATTCTTCTAAAGAATTATAATCTACGATGTGATTATTTGTGGGCTTTAATTCAATCAAATTTGCCAAATTCACGGTATTATTGGTCTTATCATAATACGCTATTGCAATCCCTGTGCTATCATGTTTAATCGATAAATCAAAATGAACGTATAAATCGATACTTTTTTGTAAATTATTATTTAAAAATTCATTATTTTTTGTATTAGACAGTAATTTAAAGTTTAATTTAACTTTGCCATCTTTATCATCGTAATTTGGAGACCAACTAAATAGGGGTTCGCACTTGAACGTTTTAGTTGTTGTTGTAGCCATGGTTGTAGCTGTAGTCATAGTTGCAGAATCTTTGTGTATGCGATTGGTATAGCAATTTTTTAACTTCTCTGCGTTAATAAAGTAATTACTTAATTCAGGAGGTTCACATTCGTACATTTTCTTTGCAAGGCTGTTATTACGTTTATAATCATCATCAAAATCCGATTTATTACGATAAGTATTTACTTCCCAAGTAGCACCTTTAAAGCTGTATACATCACCCATACCCAAATTTTCGGAGTAAATTTTATAGCCAACGTCGTCTAATGGATTAGGGGTGGGAAAACGAGTCCAACTAATCATTACAACCTTTCCTTCTTTTCCCCATCGCGTTTGAACAGAGGATTTAGCTTGATAAAATATTTTCTCTGCATTTAGGAAATTTTCATCAGAAATCTCATCAATTACAATACATTTTGGATTTGTACCTTCAAAACTAGCAGAACGGCTGTGTCCACTCGTAATTTTTACGATTTCACCTAGTTTAATAGATGTGTTATTGACTTTTATGGGGGATTTATCACTCTTTTTAAATATTTTCCAAAGCTTACAACGGTTAAACCACTGTTTAAACTCTCTAAAAAATACATTATGTGCTAAATCTGCATTAGGAGCAATATTTATAAAATCTACTCTTGTATAATTCACTTTTGATAATACTAAGTCAATAAGTTCGTCATTAAACAATAATGAAGTCATGAAATCCTTACCTCCACCCTTACCCACTAAAACGGTGCTTAAATAATTTTTTTTCATGTTTTTTAGAATTTCAGCTTGTTTAGGAGTTATACTGTCCAAATCTAACAAGTATTTACATCGTGCTATAATATCCATATTTTTAATTGTTTCTAGAAATTCGTCAAAAATATTCTTAAAATTTTTTTTAAGGTCTTTTTTTGTTTTAAAAAGTGTTTTAAAGTTAATATCTAAGTCCAAACATAATTTAAAAAATTCTGATGCGTTGAAAGTTTTAGTAGCAATTGCATGATTTACTAAATTTTTTAAATACATCTATTCACCACATTTGAAAATTTGAAAATTTGAAAAGTTTATTTAAGGTATTTATTTAATGTATTGCTGTAAATTACCTACAATTCTTTAATAATACGACATATTATCCGCAAATCAATGTTTTTACCGAATAATACTACATTATAAGTACAAAAACTTAAAATCTGGATCATATATGTGTATTCTACCTCATCTATTTGATTATTACATAATAAATCGTGGATAGAGTCCAGTATCCTCAAATAATCTAACTCGCCATCACTAGTGTGAGTACCAAATAAATCATCTAAAATCTTTACTAGCTCAATTTTACGGTTTTTTTGCATAATATCGTTGGGATAATCCAAATAAGGTAGTAATCTTTCTTTAAAAAGATTCACTGTAGCTTCAGGTGAATTTTCAGAAGATAAATTATGTAAAACCTGTAAAATTGTAGAATTTTGCTGGTTTTCGATATTTTCCATATTTTGTTCGTTTAATTCATTTTTAGGTTTGAATAATGCCATAAAACACCTCTATTCGTATTATTATTGTATTATAGTATTATCGTATTATCATATTATCATATTCATTTAGTGTACTAAGTTATTGTATTATCAACAGTTTCAAGATACTGATATCGGATATTCTATAGCGATATTCGTTATTTAGTATTCATTATGTAGTTTTAACGCAATAGTATATCGATAAGTAAATCTATGAAAAACTTTAATAATGGGGTTAAAAGTATGCTAATACCATAATATCGCATAACCTGAATTAAAAGGGCTTCAAAACTTTTTTTAACTATATTTTTGAATATAATTCCTAGTAAGAACCCGCTAGAGACTTCTAATATTGCCATTACCTTAGCCCTGTTGAAACGATTCAACATCCGAAGTACACTTTTTAACGGCGTTACTGGGTCTAATGGGCTTAACTCCCGTAATTTTAGAAGAATTTGGAAATTCAATTTTATTAAAGTTATTTAAACCCTTAAAAATTTTGTAAGAACTGTTTGCATGAATATTATAAACATTTAAGATTTTTGAACCTGCTATTACTATAAAATTGAATATAACGTCTGCATAAATGAAATTAAGTACTAATATGTTGACTATAAAAAAATTTAGAAATGATTTAAAGTCTTTTGAATAAACTGCATAAGAAATCATTGTTAAATTTATCAAAATTTGATAGATTACTCCCTTAGAGCTCTTAATATTTTTATAATTCGTATGCTCATTATGGGTTGTATATTCGTTAGCACCTATTTTGCAATTATTTTTTGATTTAACTTTCATAAATCCACCACTTTGAATTAAATAGTAATAACCTACGATTTAGTTTAATTTAATATTGTAATCACAGATATACCATAAAAATAAATACTATTTAATCTTTTTTTTTAATTTTAGTGTAATTATTTAATCTATATATTAATTAAATTAGTATATATGCTTTATTTCTTAATTAAGAAATATATAGGGCAGTATTCAAAGATAAAATAGTAAACTATAAAGAGTCTTAAGGTATCTCTTGGATGTGTTACATTGGCTAAGTCGGTGTTACTGGAGGCATCAATGTAACGGATGAAAAATAAAAATAAAAAAAATAAATATAAAAAATAAGGAAATAAAGAATATAACGCATAAAAACAAAATCAAAGGGATAATATGGCTTTATTTAGCAGAAAAGATGACGGAAGCGAAATAAAATCAAATGCGAGAGATGTTGTAAGGTCAATAGCCAGAGACGAGGCTGAAAATATGAAAAAAGATCTTAGATTTGAAGCAGTTCAGAAAGAAGTTTTAGAACTTAAAATGAACAAAATTGCGACTGAAGTCGTTGAAAAGGATAATGTTTACGAAGAATTAAAAGACTTAAAAAGCAAAAATTCAAATGTTAGAGTCTAAAATATCAAAATTAGAGGGTAAAATTGATGTAATCGTAAAAATCCTATGAATATAGGATAATACAGTATATAAAGAATTTAGAAACCCTCTTAATAACTTTTCTTAAAGAAATTTTAATAAAGATACTTATCACTAAATTAATAAAATGAGTTAAGGTTATAAAATGCAAAAATTATTCTTGCCCGTTCTAAATATAACCAACATAGATGGCTTTGAAATAACTGAAGAATGGCTATCTAAAAACTATGAAACATTACGGGGTAAACCGGTTAATATAGACCATAATTACGATAAAAAAAGTAATTATGCAGTAGGGCATGTTTCTGAGATAATACTTTCAAAAACGAACGAACTTTATGCAATTGTTGAAGTTTTTGAAGAAATATATGATTTAAAAAGTAATTTGAAAGGCTGTTCAATAGAATACAATGAAAATACATCTGGAAAAGAAGGCATTATTCGAGCTTTGGCACTTTGTTTTGAAACGATACCTAAAGTTGAATTTGCCAAATCTTCTGGAAATATTGATGTTGCAGAAATATTGGCGTCATTGAATGATAAAAGCAAAAAATCTGACGGTAATAAAGAAAATAATAAAGAAAATAATAGTGAAAGTAAAGAAAATAAAAATAAAGATAAAAATAAAGATTTGGACAATTTTCAGGAACTTTCATCTAAAATAAACAATATATTGTCAGAATTAGAAGTTTTAAGAGATTTTTGTAATAAAAACAATTCGTTATTAAAAACAATTATAAAAAAATCTGACGAAAAAACAGAAATTATGGCATCAATGTATTTTGATAAATTCAACAGTTCGGCAGATGATTTAAATAATTACAAATTAAAATCATTTAAAAACAAAATTAAAGAAGATAATTTGCCAAATCCAAATTCTAAAAACATAAAATCTCTCAATATGGATTTTTAAAATAAAAAAATTCCAGATATTGAATTTACAAGTATTTTATATGGATATTAATTATTTAGCACTACTTAGGGCGTTACTAGTATTATTGGCATTATTAGTCTTATTCGTATTATTACCCAATATTTTGGTGCTATTCATAAATATTCAATAAATATTACAAAAAACCCAAAATTACACTTTTAAGGTGATTATATGGATGTAATCTCTGTAAAATTAGCCGAAAGCATTGAACCAAACACTTTTGTTACTATTGGTCAAAATGGCGTGTTAAAAGCTAGCGGTGCCAATATAATCGGTATATTATCTAATGAAGGTAGCTATGACACAAAAACCAATAAAATAGAAGCTGAATCCATTGGAAACGTTTACGTATTGGGTATTCAGCGCGTTAAAACTAATGAGTCTTCGTCATTACATATGGGGGATTATGTAGTCTCCAATGTGGATGGTTATGCCATAAAATCAGAAACCGGGTCAGGATTTAAAGTCACCCGTGTTTCAGGCAGTTATGTAGACGTTTTATTGAGATAATTGAATTAATTAATCAATTAATAGCTATTTGATAATTGAGATAAAATAAGTTATAAAATAAATTACAGTAAAAATTACGGTAAAATAAACGATGAAAATAACTTGGGTGATGGTATGACCAATGGTTTAACACCTGAACAACAAAAAATAGTCAAACAAAGGTTTCAAAACATTAAAGATTCACAAGACATAGTTAAAAAAGTAATGCCTGAATCAATAATCGATTCTGCAAGTAGGAAGTATATTACTGAAACCATTAACATAGATGATACCACCATATTAGATAAATCAGATATGGAGGTTATAAATATACCTTATGGTCTTTCTGACGATGTAAAACGTATATTTGACTTAAATGCTAAAATAGTAAGGCCTACCAGGATGATGACAAACGAAGGAATATCCAAATTTTCGATAATTTTGGCTAAAATAATAACTAAATCGATAAATTATCACGGAATAAATGAATTAGTAGCTAATGGTACTGAAAAAGTTACTACGAATACTTGGGACGCTTGTACAATCAATAAAATGGTTGAAGATGTAGAAGATGGAGTATTTGAGATAATGGAATACAGTTCTGCGCCCATTAATATGATAGTACCCACAAGTAAGAGGAAATACCTTAACAAGCTAAATGACTATGGTTTAAAAGCAATTAGGGAATTGGATGGTACAATAGCTAATATATACACATCTAACTTTTTAAATCCGGATACGGCTGTTTTAGTACCTTATGATGCAAGTATTGTAACATTTAACAAAGCTACGCCATTATCTGTAGATTTAGAGGTTTTTGAAAAAACTCAAACCAAACTGATTGCTACGCAGGCTATTTGCCCATCTGTCGATGATAAAAACGGAGTCATAGTTTTAAAAGGTATCTAAAAGTTAACGGCTTACTTTAGCATACTATTGATTTAATATTAGTTTAAGATTAGGTTAATGGTAGTTTAAAATTAGTTTAAAATTAGTTTAAGTTTATAAAAAGGTAATCATGGGATAAAATGACAGAAATCCTATTAAGTGACGTAATTTCCAAAATGAAGATATATTTAAATTTGGAACAGTTTTCCAATATGGAATTCGCTGAAGAATGTGCAAAAACCGCCATAAATGTATGCTCTGTTGAAAATTTAAACATAGTAACATTTTATGCTTGTTATTTATATATGCGACCATACGATGAAAATTCCAGTGCTTATTTGGAAATATACAAGAATTCTGTGGAAGAAATAAAAAATGGAACTATAGATATTGACCGTGGATTTAAAGAACTTACGGGAGATTGTTATAATGATTAAATATTCTGAATATTACGATTTAATGGATAAAATAAATAAAGAACTTGTTAATAGCAATATTGAAGTTAAATCACAATTTAATCCCAAAATTTCAGATTATTTATTTGAAATGTATGTATGTGCAAAACCAAATTTTCATAAAAACATATGGAATATTGAATTGAAATTAAAAATTAAACAGTTTAACAGTTTAAAATTAAATGGTTCTAAACTAGACGATATAAATTCTAAAATAGGTATTATAGAAAATATTTTGCAAAAATATGATTTAATACTGGAAAATATCGAATATGAAAATTCGGAATTAAATTTGATATTTAAGACAAAGTAATATACTTAAAAAAAGGTGAATGAATGGTAATTGCAATTCAAAAACCTGACCAAAAGACCATATCCGCAAGTGGAAAACTTGCTATCCTATTAGCAGACTCTAAAGAGGAGATACTTACTACAGACGGTATAAAAACAGAGTTTTCACTTTCAAATAATGAAGTTCTTTCGGGTTCCGAAATAGTAACTAAAAATGGTTTAAAGCTAAAAATAGGTACGGATTATAATATAAACGATGCTTTAGGCATTTTTAATAAAATAACATTTAATATTGCTCCGAGCAGTAACGATGTGATATCTATAGAATATAGTTACGCAATCAAAGGTTTGGGCGGTGCAAGCGAATTGGAAGTTAAAGAAGAGATAGAAACTGAAGAAAAAACAATAGATTTTAGTTATGCAAAAATACAGATTGAAAAAGGTAGCTCACTAAGTGCAAGCTTTAAAGACCTTATAACACTTGGAGATATTGATACAATGGTTGAATTTGGGGGCAATATTGAAGTTACGCCCAAATATCGTAAGTATATAAACGGTAGCTCCAAAACTGCCACCATTGCCATTCAAGTTTATGGGGAACAGGCTGACGTAGTATACGGTGCGGCAGGTCCAAAACGACTAATTATATTAAAAAACGTTAAAAAGAAGAGTTCAGGTTTAAAGTTCTCATCTGCAGAGCGTAGCTTTGATTTATCAGTCCAAAAACTTGAAATAATTGAGTACCTTTAAATCTAAAGATTATATGCGCACTATTATATTCGTATTAATTATATTCGTATTAATTAATTATACTAGAATTTATTTTAAAATTCTTTAAAATTTCTTAAAATTCTTTAAAAATCTTCTTTTTCTTAAATTTAATCATATGTGCAGAGTAATTTATATTATTAAATTTTAAATGTGGTAAAATGGCATTATATTATCATAAAGAAACAAACAGTAATAATATAGCAGTTAAAATTCCCGTTATTCCTGCAAATAGTACCAAATATCTGACATTAGAAGAAAATTCTGAGTATACTATGTTTAACGACCCAAAAAATGTTTATACATATTTTTGGAAGTTTTCAGACATTAATTCACTTGCCGATTGGAGTGTGGAAAGCGGTTCGAAAAACAATGCTATATTTGAAAATGGAATCATGAGACTTAACGCGACAAACGTATATAGTAGCTACGTTGAATTGCCTGAATCTTACAAGTTTATATCAAGATTTAGACCCGATCATATTTATTGTGGAATTATGTTGGGAAAAAATTACGGGAGTTATGCAGATATTATCCACTACGGGGATGGTACAAATAATTCTTCGACCAACCAGGAGCAATATGTCAGATTAAATAATGTAGATATAGCCAATACACATAATTTGTTAAATTCTAACTGGTACGTTCAGGAATATAGGGTTACGGACTCAAAAGTAGGTTTTTATGCAGATAACGAACCAATATTCGAAAAAAACATTAGTTATAATGTTAGCGTTCTTGATAAGATAACTATCTCAAGTAATTCTTCAGGCGGTGGAGATGGTATAATATACGTTGATTACATCGCAATTGCTGAATATTATGATAATATTCAGGTAACCTCTACCAATTTGGATAATACGTTGAAAATTACTGTAACGAATAATAACAACTTCGATTTGGTGAACTACCCTATTAACATCAATATATCAGAGCTGAATTTAACAACTGAAAGTTTAAAAATTTCAGATGTTGATAATACTGAAGTATATATTGTATTCAACAATCAACAGCTGTATACTAGTCAGGATAATTTACAAGTTTACGCTGAAGTATCCTGCGGAATGGGTTTAAAAAGCGTAAAAATTCAAAATAATCAGCATATGGCTCAAGATATGATAAAACTGGATAATTCAAAAAATACATATGGTTCAACCATACCGCTTTCAGATTCTATCAATAATTTGAAAGTCATTGCCACGAGTAAAGAGGATATAGTTTCAAATTCGGATGTTAAAATTGTAAATAAAATAGCTCCTGTTACTGAGGACAAACCCATTGTAACGATAATTAAAACGCCCCCAATTCCCGAAACTACGAGTGAAAATTACATTACACTGCAATGCGATGTTTCAGATTCCGATGAAATACTCTATGTTAGGTGCTATAGCAATAAATTAAATGGTTATATCGAATTAAATAAAGTTGAAGGCACTATAAATCGGTACAGTTGTAATATGCCACTATTTTATGGTGATAATCATATTCATATCATTATTTCAGACGTTAAAAATTATTTGGGTACATCTGAAACTCTTGTTATCACCAAAAACGATACAACAGCTCCAAAAATTATTTTTGATACACTTGATGTCAGATGTATAGATGAAGCCTATAGGGTTCTTGCTAAAGTTTACGACGATGAAAGTGGCTTAAAAGATGTAAAAGTGGTTCATTACGGCAATGAAACGAAAATACAATACATGGATTATATGGGGAACGGAATCTATGAAAAGTTAATAAATTTGATAGACGGGGAAAATAAAATAAGGGTAATTTCACTGGATAATAACGGTAATGAGTTAATTTCAAACACTAAAACCATTATTAAAGAAAATAAGGAAACAATTAATGTAATTAAACAAGAATTAATTCCCCAATTAGATATAGTATTTGAAAAACCGATTAATAAAGTAACAAATTCAATATATGGCGTAGAATGTTTTATAAACACGAATTTACAGCTTGACGGAGCTTATGTTATTTTAAATGGAAATTCTATTAGATTAGATTGTATTGGCGACAAAAAATATGGTAAAAAAGTTAAATTAGATGAAGGACTCAATAATTTATATTTGCAAGTCAAAGGGCAGGGTTTAACAAAATATACTGAGAAATATTCAATATATTATTCTTTAAAAAATACTTTGAAATACATCAATAATGATAACGAAGTCATTGTTTTTGAAAAAAATATTGATTATGAAAAATTGAATAATAACGTTGATACATTGATATTTAGAAATATTGATGGATTAAATTATTCAAAAATGAATTATGAGACTAAGCAATCAAATAATGGAA
Source organism: Methanococcus voltae (assembly GCF_017875395.1). NCBI lineage: Archaea > Methanobacteriati > Methanobacteriota > Methanococci > Methanococcales > Methanococcaceae > Methanococcus > Methanococcus voltae. Next base: position 103,493 of record NZ_JAGGMO010000004.1, read on the forward strand.
TAATTATTAATAATGGTACGTTAAATCCGTATAATTTAAAAATAAATGGATTGATTATTTCTAAAAATCCCGAAATTCTTGAAAAAAAGATTACAAACATATTTTCGCCGACTAAATCAGGTGTTTTGTATTTGCAATACGATGAAACTTATGAATGTCCGTGTAAAGTATGCAATATAAATATAAACTCTAGTCCCGACTCTAAAACCGATACGGTACGTGAATTCTCCATAGAATTAATAGCAGAAAAACCTTATTGGTTATCCAGTGAAAAATCTGTTGAATTTTCAAAAGGTTCCTTGGGCTTTAAATATCCATTGAAGTTACCTTTAAACTTTGGACGTGTTAACAACCATAAAATAATTATAAATTCTGGTTATGTCGAAACTCCATTAAAATTAGAAATTAATGGACCCATGAATACAGCCGATGATTGTTTAATTGTTAATAACAGCACTAATGAACATATTAGGTTGTGCAAAAAGCTTGATACTTATGAATCGCTTTTTATAACCACTGAACCTATTAACGTTGTATATATGAATAAAAATACTGGGGAAACCAAAAAAGCTTTTGATTACGTTACAATGGATAGCAAATTCTTTAATTTAAAAACAGGTACTAATGATATTGAATTAACAACTTCAAATCCTGATTTAAATGTAAAAATGATATACAGGTTTAGAAATTTGACATTATAATTATTAAAATTATATTTTATAATTATTAAAATAGCAATATTCTAAATCCCATCAATTTTTACTAAACTATTACTAAATTTATTTTATGATTCTTTAAATTAAATTATACAAATATGATAACTAAATAAGCTAATATAGGTGAATTTATGGAATGGAGTGGATTTTTTAACGATAATAACGGCGATAGACAGTACGATGCAGTAGACTGGGCCAAATTTATTACTAAATTGGTTAGTTCAGGTTTATTGTATTTGGGAGATAATTTGAAGGTTGGGCATATTGCTAATTCGGATATTGTCGTAAAAAAAGGTTCTGCACTTATTGAAGGTTATGGTTACGAGCTTACCGAAGATAAGGTTATTACATTAGACGTGGGAGGAGGCTCGACACGTGTTGACAAAATAGTTTTAAGACTTGACCGTAGTGAAAATGTACGAAATGTAAGCTTGAAGGTTATCAATGGCGATATTGTACGAAATGAAACCATTTATGATTTACTACTTGCAGAAATAACCGTAAATGCAGGTCAAACGTTTGTAATTCCTGAAAATATTATAGATATGAGGGAAGATTATTCCGTTTGTGGTGTAGCCCACTCTACAAACCAAGAAGCACAAATTGACAGTTGGTTTAACCACGTGAAAGAGAAGTATCGTTTACCCCTCGTTGGTGAAATAACAATTTATGAATCCACGGATACGGTGCAAACATACAATGATAATATATTTTCAATCCCGAATTGGCAATTGTACGATAATATCCGCTTTGAATTTATTTGGGAGGGTAAAAACGACTACTACACGGAGTTAGACCTTAGATTAAATGGTGAAATGTATGGGGTATATATTGAGCGTTCAAATTGTAAATTATTCTCTAAAAAATTCCCGGCTTCTGAGTCGATTAGTTGGAAAATAAAGCCACTATTTCCAACAGATAGCTATAGACCAGGGAGCCTCGTTTATTTAAAGATAATCGGGGAGTATGGGACAAGTTTTTTAACTCAAAATTAAATGTGATAACATGCTAAAAATACTAAATAAAAATTTTGAATATGTCAATGCAATAAAAATAAACGAATTATTAAATTTAAGATGGGATAGAAAATTTTATTCTTCCGATATTTTTTCATTTAATTGTAAATATGATGGAGATATTAATGTTGGGCAATATGTCCTTTATAATGGTTACTTTGGTATCATTGAGTACATAAAAACGACTCTTGACGGGTATATGCAAGTAAATGGCAAAAGCCCTTTATCGATACTAAACAGAAGAGTGGCAATTAATGAAAACTATATAGGTAATATGGCAAAACCATTTAAAGCAATTATCTTGGAATTAATTAACGCAAATGTTACAAATCCCGTGGATACGACCCGTAAAATAGATGTTATTGATATTTCAAACATTGTCGCAGACGGCAATATTTACGAATGCAGATGTAAGGGCAAAAATTTAGGAAGTATTTTAAATTCGATTTGTAAAGATAATAATGTCGGTCAACGAATGATTTTTGATTATACGAACAAAAAATTTCTATACGAACTTTATACTGGTAAAAATAGGGGTATAAACCAATCTGAAAACGAATGGATTATATTTTCCCCAGAAATTGGCAATATATATAATCAGGAATATATTAAAGATACAAAAATACTAAAAAACGTAGAATACGATATAAATTATAATAAATTTAGTAAATCGCCTTATTCTGCAGAAATTACTTCGGGAATAGACAGATTTGAATTTACAGACGATAAATTTGTTGAAACAATAATAACCCTAAATACGGAAGTTAGTGATGACTGCGGATATAAAGATTTATGGGATTTAGGCGATATCGTAACCTGTCAAAGTAATAAATTTAATTTTAGTATCGATTTACCGGTTATCGAAGTTTCTGAATTGATTAAAAATAATAATTTTAATTTAAGCGTTAAATTTGGAGATATTGAAGGTTTTAAAAAATAATAAACCGTATAAAAATAAAATACTAATCCAATGAAATATAATTAAATAAAATATGCTAAAAAAATAAAATAAAATAAGATAATAAAAAAAGAATAAACAAATAAATAAAATAATATATGAGATAATATAAAATAATAAAAAAAATTATTTATGTTATTTTTTTATTTATTATTTAACTTCAAATTCATAAATAACTTTTTTAGTTGTACTACCTTCTTCCCAGCTTCTAGCGTATTCAAATTCAACTGTGGCAGTACCTGCTTTTAAAGCGTTTAATTTCCATTTGTGAGTACCTGACGCCCCCACTAAGTCTGTTTCTGGTGCGAAGTAGTTATCCGTGATTATTTTTACCACATCGTCGTTTTTGGTGTAATTGTAGTCCCAAGTGTAACCGGTTGAAGGGTTTTCTTCAAGTTCTATTTCATAGGTTTCGTTTACACTTAATTCTACGTTTTTAACGATTGTTTCGATGTCTTTGTTTTCATCTGGTGCAATATCTACTATTTCAGTGTTATTTTCAATTTTTATGTCGTCTTTATTGTAGATTTTTACAATTGTTACATCGTTTTCATCGTCATAAATTTTTATGTCATCGTGTACGATTTTAATTTTTTTAACGACGTCCCATGTTTTTTGATTTATAATGTGAATTTCTTCGTATGAGAATGTAAACAAGTAATCATTTATGTACAATGACCTTGAAACATAGTTTTCGTGCTTATCTTGCTTTTTCATTGTTATTTTGTAATCTTCTGTTGCTTCTGCAATTTTTAAAACATACGCACTGTCGCCTGCTGGAAGTACAACAACCCTATTTTTATTATCCCAAAGGAATGCGTGAGGTTCGTAAAGTGCTGTAGACCATTTTTGACCAGCTATTGCGTAACTATTTAATTCTTTTGGATTTTCAACGTCACTTACGTCGAATATTGATACTTTTACGTCATTGTATTCGTCTTTACCTACTCCTAGAACTATGTTTTCTTCGAGTGGGTGTAAGTATGTTGAATATCCTGGTATTTTCAAATCGCCTAATAAAGTTGGTTTCTCTGGATTACTTAAATCAATTACCATGAATGGGTCAATATCTTTGTAAGTTACGAGATATAGTCGTTCTTTGTCAAATCTTGCGCTGTAAATTCTTTCATCTAAACCAAGGTCTTTTAATTCTCCAATTACGTTTATTTTATCGTTTTCAATGTTTGTTACATCGAGCACATAAACTGAATTGGTTGATTTAGTTTCAGAAGCCCAATATCCGATTTTAGTTGTAGCAATTCTTAAATTACCATCGTATTCATCCATTGAGTATTTATTTAATAATTTACCTGGCACACTACCAGATGAAACGCTTAAATTGTCGAGTTTAACTTTAATTATTCCCGTACTTTCTATTTCATCCCATTGTTTAGTCATGTATTTGTCGAAATCTTTGTTAAATTCTTCTCTTAAATTGTAGCTTTCCTCACTTGGAAGGCCATTGTAGTATTCTTCAATTGTAGTTGTTATCTCGAGATATTTTGCAGGTTCTCCAAAATCCTCGTTAGCGTAAACTCTTTTGATTTTATCCATTACATCTTTTGGGAAGTAATTGTTTCCATTTTCAAGTATGTATTCCATCATTACTTTGTTGTATTCTGGAGTTACATGGTATGTAAAGTATAGATTATCTTCGGAGAAATAAGCTGTTGAATCGTAGGTACCAACTACACTGATAGAATCTTCGATTTCTCCGCTGTTTACATCCATTTTAGTTATAATGTAGGTTACTTCGTCATTATAATCTACAATTGGAGGTAATATTGGGTAGTACATTTTTGCATATGGTAAATTATAGTTTTCATAGAATATTGGACCATATCCTTCTGAAAGTATCATGTACAATTTTCCATCGATTATTCTTGAATCAACGTATCTTGTATCGTTAATATTTTTGTACCAGCTTAAATATGGTTCTTTAATATCTTTAACGTTATAGCATGAAATTTTATTGTATTCGATTATTAATAAATTATCGCCTTGAAGGTATAATTCTCCGCTTTTACCGATTTCGCCAATTAATTTTGCAGTTTCAGGAGGTAAAGCGTCAATCATATAGGTTTTACCATTGTATCTATTTGGAGAGTAGAATATTTTTTCCCCATCGGTTTTAACAATGTCCGCTTCATCTACGCCTTTTACTTGAACGTTAGTTTCAGAATATCTTGACGCACTGCCATAGGAAGTAGCGGTAGTAGCTGATGTATCGACATCCATACTTTTGGCATTCTCATTTGTTGCGTAACTAATACCAATACCATCCTTTAAACCGGACATAGCACCAGATATGCTAGATTGGGAATTTTTTAATTCCTGTCTTTGTTCTAGAACCTCTTTGGAACCTATTGGAACCATTTTGAAGTCTAAACCATTCCAATTTTGTAATTTAGTATCCCCTTGACTATCAGTCACATAATTTTGACTGCTAAATCCTATAATTATTGCCCCCACGGCTACAATTATAAATGCAAGGATGCTAAATCTTTTTAAATCCATTTTAACACCTTTTAGTATCTTTTTGTAAATTTAATGAGTAAATAATAAATATAAATAATAAATATAAATAATAAATATAAATAATAAATATAAATAATAAATATGGGTAATAAATATGAGTAATAAACAATATATATGATATTAAATTATAAAATATTAAGGATATGAAATAAAGTAATATATTAAGTATATTAAATATGTTAGGCATATTTGTATATTTAATAGAATATATAGGGCATAATATTAAATTATTAAATTATAAAATATTTTTTTGTAAATTTAGGTTATTTTTACTTATTTTTGACATTAACTATTGAAATATATTATAAATCTAGTTTAAATTTGTACCAAAGTACTGGCCTTTAAATTCGGAGGTTTGTATAACTATATTTATCGAGTTAATGGATTTTTTAACTCTTAATATAATATATTAGTGTACTTTATTAAAACAATGCGTATTATGTAAGGTACTCACCGAACATTATTTAAGCATGCTTAAATTAAAAATATGTACATTTGTATCCTTAAATAATCAAATTTATATATTATGTGTAATAAATAGTATAACTTGCCAAAATTATCGAAATAATGGAATTATATCAAAAAATTAAAAAAATTGAACAAAATAAATTCTTTATTCAAAATATGGGTGAGTAACATGGATTTACTAACACTTTGGGATTTGGAACGTGAAGATATTTCAAAACTTATGGATTATGCAGAATTTTTCAAAAAAAATAGGTATGGTCACGACATACTAAAAAACAAGAATGTTGCATTAATTTTTGAAAGTCCATCGACAAGAACTAGAATAAGCTTTGACCTTGCAGTAAACGAATTAGGTGGACATAGTCTAACATTGAACCATAATGAGATACACCTTGGTAAAAAGGAAAGTATCGAAGATACAGCAAGAGTAATGGAAAGATTTGTTGATGCAATTGTTGCCAGAGTTAAAAAACATAGTACCCTTGAAGAATTATCTAAAAATAGTAATATACCGATTGTAAATGCTTTAAGCGACTTAGCACATCCATGTCAAATATTAGCAGATATATTGACAATCAAAGAAACAAAAGGGTTTAAATCAATTGAGGAATTTAAAGGTTTAAAACTTTCTTACTTTGGAGATGGAAATAACATTGCAAACTCTTTGATGATAGCTGGTGCAATTCTTGGAATGGATGTATTTATTGCTACTCCTAGAAGTTACGAACCTAATGGGATTTTCGTAAAAAAAGCACTTGAAATAATAGAAAAGTACGGCGAAGGTAGTCTTACATTGACTGATGATGCGGAACTAGCTGCAAAAGACGCAGATGTTTTATATACTGACGTTTGGATTAGTATGAGCGATGTAAATAAAGACTTGGACACCATTAAAAAAATATTCCCACCATACCAAATAAATAGTGCATTGATGAAACTTGCAAAAGATGATTCGATAGTTTTACACTGTTTGCCTGCAAATAAAGGCATGGAAATTACTGAAGAAGTATTCGAAAGTAAAAACTCGTATGTATTTGATGAAGCAGAAAATAGATTGCATGCTCAAAAAGCAGTTTTAAAATATTTATTCGAATAAATAAAAAATGAATAAAAAATGAATAAATAATTAAAAAAATAGAAAATAAATGCTAAATACTAAATAATAAATAAATCTTAGAGACATTTTTATTCAATTTTCTTTTTTACTTTTATTTTTACTTTTAATGTTTTATTCTTTTTAATTTTTTATTTTATTTTATTTTATTTTATCATATGCCCTATTTAAAATTTAAAAAAGTAGAAGTCAATATTTAAAATTATTCAGATGTATTTTCCAAATCTATAACTTCATTAGCTTGTATTATTTTAACTCCCTTTTTAGAAGAATAAGTACACATTTGACTATTATCTAAATAATAATTAACATTTAATTCGTCATTATTCTCTAAAAGGTGTTTAGTTTTTAAAGCACTATTTAATTCCACACCTATATCATTAGCAAGGATTTGTTGTTCTAGGGATGATTTTCGAAGCCATTCACTAGATAAAAATACGTGTAAGGTATTTGAATTTTTACCAAATTTAATCTGTGACACTGTACCATTGTGATTATCTTGTATAATTCCAAAATCATACTCGATAGTATATTTGGGGGTGTATGTTGGTACAACATCGTATGCAGATTGGGAAAAGACCATAAATAGCCCGATAATCAATATTACTAAAAAGTAGGATAGGTATAACTTAAAACGCTTTCTGGAGACGTTCAAACAAATCCCTCCGAATACCTCATTTAGTTAAAATATATTTCATAGTTATGCTAGGGTTGTATTTTTCGCCATGTACATTGTCATCATATGCCATAATGTCAATATATTACTTTAATACTGTTATTATTAAGTTTAGTAATTACGTAATAGTCATAAATATTTTTGAGTATTATAGTATATAGTATTTTCGATATGTGTTATCGTCCTTATCATATAGCCAATATAATAATATAATTTATTAAAAAAGTAATATTAAATAATATAATTAATATAATATTTATTAAAATATAATATAAATTTAAAATATTTATTAAAAAAGTATGATAAATTAATTAGTGTCCTCATCATCTGCAGTATCTTGAGTATTTGAGTTATTTACACTGCACAAAACCCTATATCCAGATTTTATTTTAACAATTTCCACATTGCCGTATGTTTTTTCCATGAAATCAGTTAAAGATTTTGCCCCGTGTTTGGTCTTAATAACCACATAAATTTTACCATTTGGCTTTAAATAATCTAATCCTTCAGATATTATTTGATGAATAATTGCCTTACCTGCTTTTATAGGGGGGTTACAAATTATTACATCAAATTTAGAGTCTTTTGGGACTTCCTCATATAAATTACCTTGTAAAACTGTTATGTTTTTGTTTTGGACGTGGTTCAATTTTATGTTTTGTTTTGCTAAACTAACGGACCTTTTATTAATATCTGTCATTACAACGGAATTAACGTCGTCTGCTAAAGATATTCCAATAGCTCCGTAACCACAGCCCATATCTAAAATATCATCATCTTTTTTGAATTCTGAATAATTAACAAGGATTTGAGAACCTTTATCTACGTAATTAGGGGAAAAAATACCTGCATCTGTATTAAATGACAATACTTTGTTATTTATGGTACCTTTTATTGTTGTTTCATTGTGTTTAGAATTCGGGTTCTCTGAAAAATAGTGCATATTCTGACCTTTTAAATTTTTAAACTTTAATTTTAACTTTAATTTTAACTTTAATTTTAACTTTAATTTTTAATTTCTGTTAATATATTGTAAGAAATTATAATATAAAAATATAGTATAAAATATAGTATAAAATATATTTTATAGTTATACTATAATGAAGTAGCTAATTCTACTTTTTTTCGTTTTTCTGTGAGTGTTAATAAACCTACGGACATGAGTACTAATAAGGTACCTGAAGCCATTGAGAAATTTAAGGATTCGCCCAATAGTAAAATTCCGATGACTACACTTACAATAGGTTCCATAGTACTTAATATAGCAGCATTAGACGCTCCAATTTCACCAACTCCTTTTAAGAATAAAATTAAGGAGATTGCCGTTGAAAATATGGCTACAAAAGCCATAGCTCCCCAAGCCATAGGTGTTAAATTCAACACAATTCCATTTGTGAGGAATCCATATATTAAAAGGATTGCAGAAGCTGAAACTGTTAAGTAATAGGAAGATACAATAGCATCGGAACATGTTAATTTGCCTTGTCCTGCTGCTACGATGTAAACTGCATAGAGTACACCAGAAATTAAGCCGAGGAATATTCCATAAGGGTCTAATATTCCACCTTCACTATTTGCTAACAATATTACGCCAGCTATAGAAAGTAAAAGACAAAATACCTTTTCCTTGAGTACTTTTTCTTTAAAGAGTGTAACCATTATTATAACCACTGAAGCTGGGTATACGAAATGTAAAACCGTAGCGGTACCCGTTGGTATATAGTAATACGATACGACTAGAGATAAAGCGGCTGCTACGTAAAATAAAGCCCCGTACAATGCTATATCAAATATTTTGGTTGTGGTTACTTTTTTATCTACTTTTTTGATATTCAAATATGCGCCTAAAAAAATGGCTGCAATTAAAAATCTAAACAATATAACAGTTGTGGCATTAGAACCGCCGTCAAAAGCAATTAATGCAAAAAATGGCACCATACCATAAGAGCCAGAAGCCAATAAAACATAAAATATCCCTTTTAAATTAGATGCAGACATTACATTACCTTTTTAATTTTTATCGTTTATGTATTTGTATATTTTTTATATACTTTTTGCATATTTTATTTTTAATATTTTTTAATATTTTTTAATAGTTGTATTTTTTAGCGAAATATGTTTTAAGTTTAAACTAAACTAAACTAAACTAAATATGGTATAGCATAAGCTGTAAATTATAAAAACAATTCAAAAATTCTTAATTACTTAAGATTAATCAATAAAAAACAATATTTAGTTAATTCAATCAACGTATCGTCAAATTAAATAAAAGGAAAAAAACTAATAATTTAAATTTAAAATTAAGTTAATTAATTTAATTATTCAACTTAAATTATTATATTTATTGTTGTCCTTTTGTTATTCTTCTGAAGATGTTTGTCCATCTTAATCTTCTTCCTACTCTACCGAGTTTGAAGTTTTTTTCACATTTTGATGAGCAAAAGTGCATAACTGAACCATCTTTTTTAACGTATTTTTTTCCGCATCCTGGTTCAATTTCACCTTCGCAAAAGCTACATGTTTTCCATTCCATTTTCATCACCAAGTCGGAATTGTAGGTAATTTTAATTATATCATATATTATAGTATATTATGCCATAGTATACAATAAATTACAATTACCGTATGATATCCGATTATAAGAATATGTTAGGATTGTCATCCACTTATCTTCTTCTTTTTCCTAAAGGTTTTGCTTCTCTCTCGGTTTCTCTTAACATAATGATGTCGCCGAGTTTAACTGGACCTTTAACGTTTCTTGTTAAAATTCTACCATTGTCTTTTCCGCCTAAGATTTTGCATCTTACCTGGAAAATTTCGCCAGTAACTCCTGTTTTACCATTTACTTGAATGATTTCAGCAGCTACTGCCTCTTTGTATACCATTTCATCAGCCATTGCTAATCACCTAATTTGTGCTTATGCTTCGTGTTTCTAATAATATAAATAAATTTTCGAAAGCAAATCAAATTTTTAAATCAAATTATGCTTTTAAAGCGTTAACTTTTTCAACTAACTCGTTTAATCCTTCAGCATCTTCGGTTTCAATAATAGCAATTGCTGATGTAGGAACTTCTAAGTTTGCAGCTTTTCCTAAATCTTCTTTTGTAGCGCAGTATGTGTATGCGATACCTTTTTCTTCACAGATAGCAGGTATGTGTGCTACGATTTCTTCAGGTTGAACGTCCTTAGCAACAACTACTAATTTAGCTCTACTTCTTTCTACTGCTTTGGTTACTTCATTAGCTCCCTTTTTAATCATAGTAGCTTTTGAAACTACTTCAGCAGTTTTCTCTTCTAATTCTTGTGGTACTTCAAATTTTACATAAACAGCCATATTATGACCTCCTTCACTATTTAAAAAAATTTTTTTATCCGGATGGCACCCACTCATATCATCATGGTATTAAAAGAGTGGTACTCTACTATACTATACAATAGTATATAATAGTTACGGTCAATGTACTTAAAAAATAGAAATAATTTTAGAATAATTTAAAATAATCGGCATATTTCAGACAATTAAATTAAATAAGTTAAATTAATAGATGGATAACCATATTAAGATTAATAGGTATCTTAAATTATTTTTATTTATTTTATAGGTACAATATATCAGATGTTAGTTATCCTATATTATTTTATTTTATTTTATTTTATTATTTTATTTACTATTTTAGTAATTAGTTTATTATTTTTTTTTATTTTTTATTTTATTTTTTATACTTATTTTATTATTTTATCCAACAATTCTTTTGATTTATTAAATAATTCTTCTGCAATTTTCTTATCCTTTGCTTCTACCCTAATTCTAATGTATGGTTCAGTACCTGACGGTCTAATTAATACCCAGGCGTCCTTATCTGCAATATCGAACCTTGCACCGTCAAGCGTATTTGGAACGCAGTTGAATATTGCCTCACCTTCTTTTACAACAAGTTTCATTGCTTCACTTTTACAGCCGTCATCGCAAGGTATTTTCTCACGCATATTGTCATAAGCAGGTATTTCATCCATTATATCACATAATTTTTTATTAAAATGCTCCATCATTTCTAAAAGTCTTAAACCGGAGAGTATACCATCAGGAGTCATATGTATTCCGCTATGAATCCAAGTTCCTGAAGGTTCACCACCAAATTGGATATTTTCTCCGTTTTTAGTTAATTCCTTAATTTTATTGGATACTGCAACGTCCCCAACTTTTGTACGTACTATTTCTACCTTTTTACCTTTTGAATTAGCATTTACATACTCATCTAATGCAATTGAAGCGTCTATTGTGGTTATAATAGTTTTTGTGCCCGTAGTTTCTACTATAAACCTAGAATATGCAGTCAGTAGTTTATCAAAATCTGTTATCCTACCTTTTTCGTCGATTGCGATCATTCTATCTGCATCACCGTCGTGTGCAATTGCAATGTAATCCTTATTAGGTATGCTATTTAATCCTTTTACCATATCCATTGTTTCTGTTAGGTTTTTTTCATTTGGTTCAGGCATTCTACCCACAAAACGACCATCAAAGTGAGAATTTACGGAAATTACCTTACAACCTACTTCGGTGAATAAATAAGGGGATAATTCGCAAGCTGCAGCGTTACTGCAATCTACTAAAACGTTATGTTTTTTGTGTCCTTTTGTAATTTGGGTCAAGTTATCAATTATAAATTTACAGTATTCTATTATCGAATATTTGTCATCTGCCACTTTACCGATGTTACTCCAATTAGTTCGCTCATATTCCTTATTTACAATTATGGATTCAATAAGGTGCTCCTGTTCCTCTAAAAATGCCGTACCATCGCTATTGAATAGTTTTATACCATTATATTCTGGCGGATTATGTGATGCAGTAATCATAATTCCTGCGTCGTAGTTTTTTGAAGCAAAACCAAGAACTGGGGTCGGTACAATACCCAATTTACTTACTGTAGCACCGCCATTTAAAAGACCGGTTATGATGGCACTTTCGATTAACTCTCCAGTCGTTCTTGAGTCTCTACCGATCACTACATTTTTATAATTCTTTGCGATTGCGAAACCCACATTGTATGCTATTTCGGGGCTTAAATTTTTCATTCTAATTCCTGATGTTCCAAATAATTTCATAATATCCCGTTTTGTATAACTTTATTATATCTTTATTATATCTTTATTATAAATTATTTTTAAGTTAATTTATAATTCTTAATCATTTTAAATATTACATTATTTTATATATTTGTATTTATTTAAATTATAATATGAGATAATAAAATAATAAAATAAGTATAAAAAATAAAATAAAATAAATAATAATGTAATAAATATTGTTAGGATGTGAAATTTAGTTTGTTAGATTATAATGTAGTTTGAATAATTCAACGAAAAAGGGTAAAACCATGCGTAAAATTCTAAAAATGGTTGAAAATGATGGGGAATTAAAAGATTTTGTAGATATACTGTTTCAATATTACAAAAATAAAGAAATTAATTTATCAGATAATAAATTAAAAAAATACGGCATTATTCGAGAAATAGACGAACTTTTGATATATGATAAAAAAGGACCTTTATACATTAGTTTACATGATTTTAATGAAATACCACTATTTAGAACCGAATTAGAAGCCATAAGTTATTTAAAATCAATGAATATAACTCCTGAAACTTCATATGATGAATTAAACGATTTTGAAAAGGGAGTTCTTATAGAAAACCTTTTGCAGAAAGCTAAAAATTGGGTACCCTTAGGGTACAAAAAAATTGTAGAAGACGTTTTATTAGGTAGTGATTATTGGTTAACCAATAAAAGAGGCGAAAAAATACATTTGTGCAAATATGTGGCATACTTAAATTCATTGGCGAAAATGGGAAAATTAAAAGAAGTCGAATATGCTTTAGTAAATAAAACTATGGAAAATCATATGGAAAATTTAATGGAATATAGGCTATTATTAGCCAAATCAATATCGATTTTTGACACCATGTTGGACAATAATATCAAATATGCCAATATAGACTATAAATTTCTTGGTAAAAGACGTAAGCATGAAGAATATAGTATGCTTTGTCAATATATTCATCTAAATAAAAGTCTTTCAGAAAATTTAATGTCAAAACTCGGACTGAATAATAATTCGCTCTTAAGGAAATACTATCCTGTATTAGTACATACTGCATATACCAATCCTAATATAAGTTATTTAATGCCGTTCTTTATATTTGATGGCATCGAAGAGATTTCTGTTTATGCCAAAATACCTAAATTATTGAAAATAAAGTATAATCTTGATTTCAAAGGAATGGATTTAACTGGGAATAATACTTATTTCGGTAATTGGTCTAAAAGACAGTTAAAATCATACTTAAGACCTGGAGAACGAGTATAATCGATTAAATATTATAAAAATAGGAAAAAATTAATTAGAATAAAATATTTAATTAATAATTAATTATTTTATTATTTGAAGAAATATCAATTGAAATTCTATTTTAGAATCTTAAAAGTATTTATGTACATTTTCTAAACATTTTAATATTAATTTGGTGGTATTTTCTAAATCTTCAATTTCTATAACTTCCACTGGTGTGTGTATGTATCTTGAAGGCACTGAAACAACCCCTGTTGGTATACCGTCTCTTGTTAAGTGAATAGCTGTTGCATCAGTCGTTCCGCCATCTCCTACTTCATATTGAACAGGTATTTCAGTTTCTATTTTTCCTTCAACTTCTTTTTTATTGATTTCTCTTAACATTTTTAAGACTTTTCCACTTACGAGGATGCCTCTTCCTGAAGCATCTGCGATTGTAACAACAGGCCCTTTGCCCATTTCTACAGGTGCGTCCTCTAATTTAATTCCTGGGTGATCTCCACAGATTGTAACGTCTAAAGCAAATGCTATGTCAGGGTTTATCCCAAATGCTGATGTTTTAGCACCTTTTAAACCAACTTCTTCTTGAACAGTACCTACTGCGTAAAATTGGCAATCTAGTCCTTCTTTTTCGCTTGATTCAGAAATCTGCTTCATAGCTTCTAAAAGCACGGCACAACCTGCTCTGTTATCAAATGATTTGCAAGTTACCCTTTTATCTCCGAGCATATCGAAGTCTGTTCTAAATGAGATAGCAGTTCCTATTTCGATACCCATAGCTTCTGCTTCTTCTCTGTTTGAAGCACCTACATCGATAAACATTAAATCGGATTTTATTAATTTGTTTCTTTCGCTTTCATCCATTTTGTGAGGTGGTTTTGAACCTAAAACACCGATTATGTCACCTTTTGTAGTGTGAACAACTACTTTTTGGTTTAATAACATTTGATCGTTTATTCCGCCTATTTTAACGAATTTTAAGAAACCTTTATCGTCAATGTATTTTACCATTAAACCTATTTCATCCATGTGTGTTGCAATCATTACTTTAGGTCCTTTTGAACCTTTTTTTGCGATTAAATTACCAAAATTATCCTCGTATATTTCGTCAGCATATTTTTCTAATTCTTTTCTCATGTAATTTCTTACATTATCTTCATTTCCTGAAATACCTTTTTCAGTTGCTAAATCTTTTAAATAGTCCAATGTAGACACTTTTTCACCTTATTTTGGCGTATTTGATATATTATTTATTTGATTCATTGTATGTATATTAACTAATAAATAATAAATAATAATTAATACGTAATTGTGTAATTTATTGTCATAACTATTATTTTATTGATAATTTATAAAGATATCTTTTTTAATTTAATTTTCATTATAAATAATGATATAAAATAGCCGAATAAAAAGAATAAGGGTCTAGATAAAAGTAAGATAAAATAAAAAAAATAATATAAAATAATATAAAATAATATAAAATAAAAAAATAAAAAAAATAAAAAAAATAATATGAAAATTTATTTAAGTTTTATTTAAGTTTATAAGCTTTAAAGCCCCCTACTAATCGCCTTGTTTTAAAACCCATTAATTTCAAGAGTGTAGTTATTGTTTGGCTTCTCATACCGCCCCTTGCACAATATACGATTATTTCTTTGCTTTTATCCAATTGTAAGAATTCATCAACTAATCTTGGAATTCCTGCCTTCATATATTGCCCTGCAAGCTCGATAGCTTTTTCATTACCTTCTTTTTTGAAAACAATGCCCATATTTTTATGTTCATCATCCATAAAGAGAGGTATGTTTATTGAATGAGGTATTCTTTTTTCATGATACTCATGAGGCGACCTTGCATCAACTAGTATATAATTCTCGTCAAAATCATTAATAGTTGCATCTTCATCACCTATTAGGTACATTCCATCATATTCTAGGTCATTATCGGGTAAAAGATAGTTTAATTCCTCATTTGTTATTAAAGATTCATCTAATTCCTTACCTATTGAATTCAAGAAAGATTTAATGTTTATAGGCTCAAAATAAATTAATTTATTTTCGCTTTCAATCTTTTCAAATGTAAAAACTTCTGGTTTTTTGATTCCTTTTGAAGTTTTTAATATGAAAGATGCCAATTCTCCACTTAATTTACCTGCAAGTATTTTTTTCCCATCGGTTATTACTTTTGAACCGTTATGTAGCATAATTACTAATACCACATCTTTTTTAAAAGTTAGTAACCTTGAAAGTATTTCTTCGTCCATAAAATCACATTAGTTCAATAATCCTTTTTTTCTGATAAATAAATATCGACATACTAAAAATATTAAAATATTAAAATATTAAAATATTAAAATTATATTTGTATATTAAAATATTAGTATATCAATATATTAAAATAAATTGTACAGTAGTGTTGTTAAATCCTAAATTAAAGTAGTAAATTAAAGTAATAATTAATAAAGACTTAAAAAGACTTAAATTTCTAAATTGTTTTCTTTTAAAACTAAATTTATAAACTTCTCCACATCTCCGAAGGATTCTTTCGAATTTATATTGTTTATTTCCAAAGCACAGTCGACTTTTTGAATATGTCTTAAATAATGATCTGCATAAAGGTTTTCTTCAATCATTTCGGAAGCTTTATAATACTCATCATTTTTAATTAGCCCTTCAATCTCTTTAAGGACGTCAACCATTTTATGTTTAAAAAAACTTTGTAATAAGTTAATTTTACCTATTAAAACCTCTTTTTCTTCTTCATTTTGAGGTTCATACCATTTTAAAAGCCTTTTCATTTGACAATCGTATGGGCAATCGATTAAAATATTATTGCTATAGTTTTTCAAATCAGAATACGGTTCGGGGATTTTAACTTTATCTTGTCCGCCTATGTACCTACCTTCAAATTCTACGATACAATAACCTTTTTCTAATGCTTTTTCGTGTTGCTCTTTTATTAATCTGTCAAAAGTTTCCTGATCATTCTGTTTTAAATGATACAAGTCCCCTAAAACGCTCCCTTTGGTGTTTGCACAGCCTTCTATATCTACTACGGAATAGTTATTTTCTTTTAATAATTCTAATATTTCGGTCTTTCCACAACCCGTTTTTCCAAATAATCCGATAATTATCATTTATGCACCCATGTATTTCAGTTTTAGTACTGTAAGTACATATGACGTCGTAGTATAAAAACCCTATTAAAAATCCGATACCTATTAAAAAAACTAATTGTTTAAATACATCTAAATATAGAATTGTATAAATATATAAATTTATTAAAAAATAATAAACTAATTACTAAAATAATAAAATACTATTAAAATACTATTAAAATAAGTATAAAATAAGTATAAAATAAGTATAAAAATAAAATAATATTAAAATATTAGTTAGTACCATTGCAACTACAATTTGGATTTTTCTTAATTTTAAATGTCAAAAACTCATTATTTTTTAAATTTACAGATAATAGTTTGTTTTTTAAAGTTTCCCCATATCCTGTGATATATTTTATAGCTTCTCCCACTTGTATGGATCCAATGACACCCGCAGTAAATCCTAAAACTGGTACTTTATCCTTATTTTCTTTTGTTTTAAAGGTACATCGTAAACAAGGAGTTTCCCCCGGTATCATTGTTGTAACTTGTCCGTGCATACCCTCAATTGCGCCATGTACCAATGGTTTATTGTATTTTAAAGCCAAATCATTTAAAATATACCTTGCTTCAAAGTTATCAAGACAATCAATTATTAAATCACTTTCGTTTATAAATTTTAGATTTGAATCTAAATCTTTTTTTTCTAACTTCTGATTAAATGTATTTATTTTTACATTGGCATTTAGCTTTTCTAATTTTTCCTTTGCTGAATCTACTTTTAATTGACCCAAATTAGTTTCATTATGAATTATTTGACGATTAAGGTTTGATAATTCTATATCTTGGTAATCCAATATGTTAATTTCGCCAATACCTGCAGAGGTCAAATATTGCAAAACTATCGAGCCTAAACCACCCGCTCCAATCACTGTAACCTTAGAATTCAGTAATTTGTCTTGTGACTCGCGACCAAATCCATCTAAATTAATTTGTCGAGCATATCTTTCGTAATCCATATTATCCATAATTTCACCGAATTTGAGAATATCAATAATTTATCAAATTTATCAAATGTAAAACGTATCATATATATGTCCTTACACTATATATTATGACTATTAAAGTTATTATACAAGGTTATTACAGTAGTGACTATCGTGATAAAATGAGATGTTTTTTAGCAATCGAATTGGATGAAGAAATCAATTTAAAGATTAATGAATTTAAAAAAGATTTGATAAATGAATTAAATAGTAAAAATGAAAATAATGGTAACAATACGAATAATACGAATAATAAAATAAAATTTGTAGAAGATGAAAATATACATATTACCGTAAAATTTTTAGGAGATATATCAGAAAAACAACTTGAAGATTTAAAAAAGGTTAAACTGAATATTAATAAAAATATAGAAGTAAAAGGTTTGGGAATATTTCCTAATAAATACGAACCAAGGGTTTTATGGATTGGAATTTCTGATTTAGAGGAGGAATTTAAAGAAGTGGACAAAAAATTGTCTAAAATTGGATTTAAAAGGGAATATGGTGTTAATTATACTAAAAAAATAATTGCGCACCTAACTATTGGACGAATTAAAAATATTAACTACGATACTAAGAAATGGATATTGCAACTTGTTAAAAATAATAAATCTCTCGAATTTGGAAGCTGTAATATTAATAAAATTTCTTTGAAGAAAAGTACCTTAACGCCAAATGGGCCAATATATGAAACCATACATGAATACAAAAAATAAGTAATAATTAACTAGTATTTGTTAACTATTGTTATTAATTACTAGTTATTGGTTGTTAATTATTTATTAATTATTATTAATATTATAATTATTAATTATTACGATTAATTATTACTATTATCATTGTATATCATGTATATTCAATTTTATTTAGTATTTGTGCGTATTATTTTAATTGCTCGAGGATAATTGCAGGGCATATTTTTTTAATACCCTTAATAGTGCCCAATTTATTAAATAAGATGTCTGATAGTTCTTTACCATCTTTTGCCCATATTTCTGTCATAATCATGTGATCGCCAGTTGAGGTATACACTTTTTTAATCTCCTCAAACTCGCATAAACTTTGTGCAACAGATAAAAAATCTTCAGGGTTTGTGTCAAAACCAGTTAAAGCAACTACGCCGTATCCAAGTTTTGAGGTATTTATGTTGGTTGTATACCCCTTAATAACCCCTTCATCTTCCATCTTTTTTACTCGCTTTCTAACAGAACTTTCGCTTGTTTTAAGCTTTTTTGCAATTTCGGTAAATGCCATTCTGCCATCATCCATAAGCATATTTAAAATATCCATATCTTTATTATCCAAATTATCACCCAAACCCTGTGGCATATAATTTTCTTGGTAAGATTGAAACAATTATGCCTATATAGACATGTGTTGAACAATTTCTATAAAATAAGTAATAGTAGTATTTAATACATCTCTATTAAACCCATAATTTTTACATAACTATATTACCAAATGTAGTATAAAATATTATGATTATTAGCCATCGACTATTAATCATTTTATAGATTATTAAAATATACCAAATAGTTATTACGATATTGTTTATAATTATCTATTCGCAATTACAAATATGGCATACTTTAAAAAAATATAATTATTAATGTTTAATATAATTATAAAAATTTAACTATTATTTATTACCCTTTATTATTTAAGTATTTAACGGGTCATTTATTTTTTTAGAATAAGTAATAAATTTTACAGAATATTTAATAATTATTGATAGTTGTAAATTAAATATTTAATAATATTTAGTAAATTTAAATATTTTAATTATTTGTAGGATTTTAAAACTTCTTCTTTTAAACTATCGTATATTCTTTTCTTATAATCTAAAAATTCAGAACTAATCCTACTCCTTGGTCTTTCAATATTTATATCGACAATCTCTTTAATTTTACCGGGTCTTGCACTCATAATGACAACTTTGTCCGATAAGTAAATTGCTTCGTCTACGCTGTGAGTTATAAAAAGTATTGTTTTCTTATCTGTTTCCCATATTTTTAAGAGATGATTTTGTAACATGGATCTAGTTTGAGCATCTAATGCACCAAAAGGCTCATCCATAAGTACAATTTGGGGATCATTTGCAAGAGTTCTAGCTATTGCAACTCTTTGTTGCATTCCGCCACTCAATTCGTAAGGGTATGAATTCTCAAAATCTTCTAAACCAATCATTTGTATGTACTTTCTTGCAATAGTTAATCTTTCTTCTTTTGGAATGTTTTTAACTTCAAGACCAAAAGTGATATTTTGTAGCACAGTTCGCCAAGGCATAAGTGTATATTGTTGAAATACCATACCTCGTTCTGCATTTGTGCCTTCTACTTTGTTTCCATTGAATATTATTTCCCCGTCGGATATTGTTTCGAGTCCTGCAACCATTCTTAAAAGTGTTGATTTTCCGCAACCACTAGGGCCTACAATTGATATAAATTCACTTTCACCGATTTCCAAGGAAACGTTATCTACTGCAAGTACTTCATTTTTACCCGTATATCTCTTTGTAACGTTTTTAATTTGCAAAGTCATGAAGTACACCCATTTATTAATTTTCGGTTAATTTGTATATTATTTGTTTTAATTATCTATTTTATAATTGCATTAGTTAGATTAATTATCTTAATTATTTTAATTATCTTATCTATTGTAATTATCTTATTTTTTTATTTTTCTATTATTTTTCTATTAGTTATCTTATTTAACCATGGATTTCCATTTAAATTTCTTATCTTCTATATATCTTAATCCACGGTCTAAAACTATACCTATAATACCAATAACTATCATAGCGGCCACAATAATATCCATTCTACTTAATGAGTATGCGTACATGATTAAATAGCCCAATCCGGAATCGCTCCCGGGCAACATCTCTGCTGCAACCACACACATCCATGCAATACCTGCTCCGACTCTTAAACCTGTTAATATGCTCGGAGAAGCTGCTGGTATGATTACCTTTTTCAAAACGTTAGCTCCTGTACAACCTAACGTTTTTGAAGCCTCTATCAAAATTTTTGGGACTTCTTTTACACCTGCGACGGTATTTATCAATATAGGGAAAAATGCACCTATGAATATGATAAAAATTATTGAAACACCGCCTACACCAAACCAAGCTAAGGTTAAAGGAACCCACGCTAATGGTGGTATTGGTCTTAAAAGTTCTATAAACGTATCAAAAATGTCATTTATGGGCTTGTAATATCCCATCATAATACCCATAGGGACTGCAACTGCAAAAGCTACCAAAAATCCGGTTAAAACTCTTGTAATGCTTATAATTGAGTTATCGATAATTGTACCAGTACCTAACAGAGTCATTGTAGGGTTTAACAATACTGCAATTATTGCTTCCAATCTGGGAATTACAGTTGGTCTTCCCACATAAATTGCAAAAACCTCCCAAGCAACGACTATTAATGCAGGCAATAGTATACCTTTTAAATTCTTCACGAATGACACCTATTTATTATTAAAATTAAATTAAACTAAATTAAATACGATATTAGAATATAATATATGTTTAATTGAATTAAAACTAAATTTAAATGTATTTTAAATAATATAATATGGAATATAGTATATAAAGATTAGACATTAATGGAAAATTTTTGAGATAATTAGTGCGTATACGAAAAATAATAATATAATAATAGACTATAAGAAACATACTAAAAAGAGTAATAAAAAACTTCTTAAGATATATAAATTAGTAATATTTGCCAATATTCAATAATATTTAGTATACGACAGAATATTTTAAAAATAAATCCTGTTCCCCTGTAAATTACAAATTAGCTTGTAAATTAGTTGAATGAATGTAATCATATATTCGAATATCTAATACAATGAATATATACTTAAAGAATTAATTTTAAAATAATATCTATGGTTAGAAAACCATGAACTCAAAAATAATAAAGGGGAGAAAATGGGTGTAAAATATAAAATAAACATAAAAACAGAAGATAGAAGATATGCTGGCACTGATTCAAATGTGTTCTTAAAATTATATGGGGAAAGAGGAATTAGTGAAACCTACAGGTTAAATAAATATATTAAAGGAAACGCTTTTAAAAGAAACGCGACAGACCACGTTGAATTAGATGTTGGACAAGATATTGGGGATATATATAAAATAAAATTATCTACCGACGGTAGATTTGCAGGTTCTGGCTGGTTACCTGACTTTATAACAGTTATAAACGATGGTTCCGATAGGCAAGAAACTAAATTCTTCGTTAATCAATGGCTTGATGGTAACGAAGTTGAGAGAAATGCGGTAAATTACAATAGTGCTTCAGTTGACCCTATTGAACAAAATTCGATATCCGTGGCGGGAGAAACTAAAATATTTGACAATAGGCAAGGTAACGAACCTATAGACTATAGCTTTAGATTTTTAAGTAAGTTTACGACTGAAATAGATTTTTTAGAAAAAACAGCTTCGACTATTTCGACAGGTACTGAAATAAAGGGTTCATTTTTAGATTACTTTGAAATGTGCGTAAAATTAGAAGCTACTGGGGCGGTTGAAAATCAGATTGCGAAAAAAATAGGCACTGAAGAGTTGATTGAAGAAAGCGTAGCTATGACAATCCCTGCAAAGGAAATGATTGAATTAACGCCTTATTGGGTAACAAACTATTATAGGGACATGGTTAGTATGGGCGATAGCTCTATAGAACTACTTGTACCTTATCAAAAGGAATTTGGCGGTTATAAGATAATTAGGATAGATGCTCAAAACAACCAAAATGTTATGGTAAATAAAAGGTAAAAAATAAAAATAAAAAAATAATTTAAAAATAATTTAAAAATATTTTTAAATCTATATTTTTCATACACCTCTATTATATGTTAATTATTTTAATAGATCATACAAAATTATCGGCAAATACACAAATTACTCGTTAATGTACCATATTTATCAATTTAAATCCAATTTAACAAAATAAAAATAAAAATAAAAAAATAATTGAAAATTGAAAAAGTTAAATTGAAAAATGGTGAAAATATGCCGGAAGATGAACATAAAAGATATATTGTCCAAATAAAGACTCAAGACCGTAAATATGCAGGTACTGATTCGAATGTTTTTTTAAAACTATATGGTGACGTTGGAGTAAGTAAAAAATACATATTAAATGAATATTTAGCGGGTAATCCTTTTAAAGAAGGTTCCCTAGTTCAATTGGAATTGAATAACGGTAAGGATATTGGAGATATTTACAAAATAAAATTATCCACAGATGCGACAGTTGGAAATTCAGGATGGTTGCCAGAGTACGTCACTGTTAAGAATAAACATGGAAACAGTGCGGAAAATAAATTTTATATCAATGAGTGGTTAAATGGAAAAGAAATAGAAAGAAACTCGATAAATTACAAAACACTACAAATTCAAATTACGGATGAGCAGTCTTTTTTAATTCCTGGTCAATCTAAAACTATAGACAATAGGGATGGTAGCCAGTATAACCATCAAGAAATTGTTTTTACAAACAAATTCGTATACAATATTGACTATATAGGCAATGAGGTGTCCGGGATAGTCGATACTGAAGAGGATAGATTCAAAAATTTTGAATGGTTCAAACATAGGTTAGAAACTGAAGGTAAGGGTGCTTTGGAAAATCAAATGGGGAAAAAACTGGGATTTGAAGAAACTTTGTACAAAGAAGCGGATTTTTCACATCGTGAATATCAATATGAATTGTATGAATTAACCCCCTATTGGGAAACTAAGTACCATAGACAGCTTATTGAGATGGGTAGTTGTTCATTGAAAGCATTTGTACCATACTCTTGCGAATATTGGGGTTATAAGTTAACAATAACCGATAAAGAAAATAATCAAAAAGTTGAATGGCATAAAAAACCATAATCTCGGGATTAAAATAAAAAATAAGAATAATAAGAATAATAATATTAAAAGTAAAAAATAAAAAAGTAAGAATATAAAAAAGTAAGATATAAAATAATTTAAAAATACTTTTAAATCACATATCTTCTTTTAATTTTCTTTTTTAAATTAATAATTTTAAAATTAATCTTTTAAAAGTTATAAAAGATTGTACCTTTTAATAATACATTTGCACCGACGTGTACGTTGTTATATTCTGCAATAGGCTCACATTTTGCTTTGAATATATAGTATATTGGTTTTGAACTACTATTTTCATTTTTTAATAGCTCATATTCGGTTAAACTCTCGTAGTTACCCATACCTTTTGAAATAACAATGTCAGCGGTTTTAAATTCATTTCTAAACTCTTCGGAAGATTCTTCAAACCTTGTACCAATTACGTCTGTACCGCTGGTTATAACTTTTGTTATGTCAGTAATACCTGCTTCTATGGCATCTTCCATTGTAGCATCGTTTAAAATTGGTTTACCTTTTACTGCAACTGTCACATCTGCATAATTCATCAATTCTTCAACTAATGGTCTATCAAATACTATTTCGCCGGCATTGTCACAGATATATATTATTTTTGACTTTTCATTGCTTTTTTTGTTTTTTAAATCCTCTAAAAGTTCCTTTGAATAGTCAATATCTAAAATTCCTTCTATTGTTTGCTCAACCTTATGTTCGATATTATCTTTAGTCCCATAAGGTCCGAAATCAATTACATTTCCCGCAATTGCTAATTTTGCCTTATTTTGTAACCGTTTTAATTCGTCCCCTTCGTTTACTTCATCGAGAATGGTTTTTGTGAGGTATTGCTTTGCATATACGTTTGCATTTCTCTTTAATTTCTCGTAAGGGTCTTTGGAATTGCTGATGTCTTTTATATGTCTGTGTACATGGGTACCCATCCACGCAGGGACAGCTTCAGCACCATAAACATCGGTTATTTTCTGCATGGTGGATTTTATTAACTCGAATTTCTTGGCGTCGTCGTCCGTTATTTCGTTTATTGCGTCAACTATTTGTCTACTTATACATATTGAGCATGATGGTTTTATTTTCAAAATATCACCTTTATTAATATCAATTTATATTAAATTATATTAAATTATATTAAATTTTAAATAATTCGCTAATTTGGATAAACCCCATTTGTGGTAATATATTATTAGCTAAAAAGATATAATCAATATAATAGTATAAGTGATTTATTATAAAAAAATAAGTTGGAAATTAAAATTTAAAAATAAAATAAAGTAAAAATAAAGTAAAATATAATATAATATAATATTAATATAAAAAATAAAAAAAATTATTCATATTTTATTTAATTAATTAGGTAATTAGTTAATTATTTCTTTAAAACTTTTACTTTTTTAGTGCTGTTACCTACGAGTACTTTGTCACATTTTGAGAAAATACCGTTTTCCACAACTCCCACGATGTTGTTTAACTCTTTTTCCTTTACAGCTGCTTCATCTATTTTTGTAAATACATCGATAATCATGTTTCCATTGTCTGTGATAACTGGACCCATTTTACCGCCTGAAACTCTAATTGAAGGAGCGGTGTTCATTTCTAATAATGTGTTTAAAACTGTTGAGTATGCGAAAGGTAATACTTCTAAAGGTACCGGTGTATTTTCACCTAATGAAGGCACTACTTTACTTTCGTCAACTAAAACTACAAATTCTTTAGCGGAATAATCGATAACTTTTTCCATTGTATGGCAACCGCCACCGCCTTTTATGAGTGCTAAGGTTCCTTCTTCTACTTCATCTGCACCATCTACTGCAAGATCGATTTGACCTGCTTGGTCGAGTGAAACTAATGGTATTCCACATTGACTTGCTAACATTTTAGCGTCAAAGGATGTAGGTACCCCGTAAATGTATAACTCTTCTTCCACTATTCTTTTTCCTAATTCTTTAATAAACATGTTTGCGGTTGAACCGGAACCTAAACCGATAACCATTTCATCTTTAACTAATTTAGACGCTTCTTGTGCTACTTTTAATTTTAAATCATCCTGTGTTTCTGCGGATTTTTTCTTAGCCATTTTTTTCACCGTATTGGAACCAAATAATAAGTTTTAATAAATTTAATAATTTAATAAGTTTAATAAACATAAATATTAATTAAATAATTTTAATAGGTTTGATAATTTTTAATAAATATTTAAAAACAAGATAATCAACTAAACAATAAAAATTAAATTAAATAGTAATTGGTATATTGCTAATTAATTCATAATTGGAAAATTATTAGAAAGTTATATTGTTTAATTGTTTATTCATTTACGTATTTATTCTAATTATTTACTTATTCTACTTCTTCTAATAATTTTATTGTAAATACTAATGTTTCTCCTGCTAATTCAGGGTTGAAATCAATAACAACTTCTTCTTCTGTAACTTCCGCGATAATTGCTGGCGGGTACATTTCTCCCAACATGATGCACATACCTTCTTCAGGTTCAAATTCTGCATTTTCAAACAAATTTCTTGGGATTTTTTCAACTAATTCGTCATTTCTTTGACCGTAAGCTTTTTCAGGTGGTAATGTAACTGTGATTTCTTCACCAACACTGAGGTCTAATACTGCTTCTTCAAAGCCTTGTATCATTTGTCCTTCGCCTACTACAAATTCTAAAGGTTCGTAAGGTCTGTTTTCGTCGTATAAACCTTCTTCTTTTGCTACTGCTTCAATAGAGGTGTCAAATATCCCTCCATCTTCAAATCTACCGATGTAGTCTACTTTTATTCTACTTCCTTTTGAAACCATTTTATCACACATCTCTCGTGTTATGTTTAAATTATGTATTTGTACATATCTTAAATATTCGTATGATAGTAACTAGTGATTATTATAAAATTATGAAATAATAAGTCTAAATTTTTAGAAATATTTTTGAATATTTTTGAATATTTTTGAATACTTTCGAATATTTTTAAAATATTTTAGTACATTATTGTACTTTTTTTAGTACATTTCCATTTTATTTTAAAACATTATTTTAACATTATTTTAAAATAAGTTCACCATAATAAATTCATACACGCTAATTATTTTTATATCTATTGATAAAAAAATTTATAGCTACATTTTGATATACATATTGAAGTTATAAACATATATCCGCATCATTATATTATATATATTTTATTATTTATCAAGAACCTGGGTAAACTCCGTAATTAATATCACTTAACAAAATACCGATTTATGAGCGGTTAATCGTAAAGCTATTAATTATCAAATATATGTTTTATTTTATTTTTTAGTTAGCTATTATTTAGCTATTATTTAGTATTTATTTTATATAGCAAAGTTTTTAAAACAATTTTTTTAAATCAAATCAAAACATATAAAAATTAAAAGAGATTAAACTTTAAAGGAGTAATCTTTACAGATTATTTCTTCGTAAAAAAATCTTTATTATTTAATTTGAATATAATTGTCATAATATAATACAATATAATAGACATATACTATAGAAAACTATAGAAATATACTACAAACTATCAAATATATATTGTAACATAAACGATGTAACAATAAAACAAAACTAATATCGACTAAGGTGAAAAAATGATTAGTGTGAACAGAGCATCATTACCTATCGTTGAAAAAATGATAGAAAATGCCGAAGAAATGAAAATCGATGTTTTAAAATTAGAAAATGGTGCTACAGTTTTAGACTGTGGTGTTAATGTTGACGGTAGCTTCGAAGCTGGTAAATTATTTACAAAAATCTGTTTAGGCGGTGTTGCTCACGTTGGTGTTAGCATTGCTGGAACCTTAGAAAATGGTATAGTATTACCATGTGTAAAAGTTAAAACCTCACAACCTGCAATCGCTACATTAGGCGCTCAAAAAGCTGGATGGAGCATTAAAGTTGGCAAATTCTTTGCTATGGGTTCAGGACCTGCGAGAGCTTTAGCAAAAATGCCAAAAGCTACATACGAAGAAATTGACTATGAAGATGATGCAGATATTGCTATTTTATGTTTAGAAGCTTCAACATTACCAAACGCAGAAGTAGCTGAGTTCGTTGCTGAAAAATGTGGCGTAGCTGTTGATAAAGTATACTTATTAGTAGCTCCTACTTCATCATTAGTTGGTGCTATCCAAATCAGCGGTAGAGTTGTAGAAAACGGTACATACAAAATGTTAGAAGCTTTACACTTTGATGTAAGAAAAGTTAAATTTGCAGCAGGTATTGCACCAGTAGCTCCTATTGTAGGAGACGACATGAAAATGATGGGTGCTACAAACGATATGGTTTTATACGGCGGTAGAACATACTACTACATTGAAAGTGATGAAAGTGATGATGTAGAAGCTTTATGTAAAGCTTTACCTTCATGTTCAGCTGAAACATACGGAAAACCATTCTTAGAAGTATTCAAAGAAGCAGAATACGACTTCTACAAAATCGACAAAGGAATGTTCGCTCCTGCAGTTGTTACAATCAACGACATGAGAACCGGCAAATTAGTAACAGCTGGTAAAATGAACCCTGAAGTTGTTAAAAAATCATTAAAATACACAGAATTAGAATAATTGATAAAATAATAAATATAATTAATTTCTTTTCTTTTTTCTTTTTTTAGTAGATTATTTTAAATCAAAAATTATAAAAATATAGTATAATAAAATTAGTTATGTATTAATTTAAACAATTTTAAAGTTTAATACTATTATGATATATAATAATCTGATATATAATCGAATATATACTCGAATATAGGGTTATATTTAAATTAAAAGCTTAATTAAACGTTAAATTCATTAATTCACAGTAATGAATTAAAAAGTTTTATATAGTTTGTATACAAACGTTTTTAAAATTACTTATTTGGAGGTAAACAATGGATTTTGGACTATTATCGTTAGTTCCGCCTATTGTGGCGATTGGATTAGCACTTTTGACTAAGAGGGTATACACATCCTTATTTTTAGGTATTGTGGCAGGTTCCTTAATATTTAATATGAGTAACTTAGGTAACATTCCTATGCACTTAATTGATAGCTTTTTAGGTAGTATTGAAATTATGTCAATTACAGGCGTTTCTTCATTTACCGAAGCTGGTAACTTATGGAATTTGTTAATTTTGTTGTTTTTATTTATGTTAGGTTCTTTGATAGCTTTGATTACCAGAGCAGGAGGAGCCCTCGCTTATGGAAATTGGGCAGCACAAAAAATTAAATCAAAAGAGGGAGCATGCGTTTCCACATCAATTTTAGGTTTATTGTTGTTCATTGACGATTACTTTAACTGTTTAACTGTAGGTACAGTTATGAAACCAGTTACCGACAAATTTAACATTTCAAGGGCTAAATTAGCTTACATTATTGACTCAACTGCTGCACCTGTATGTATTCTTATGCCTGTTTCAAGCTGGTTTGCTGCTGTTTTGGGTAACTTAAAAGATGCAGGTGTAGGTAGTGACGCTTTAGCACATATGACACCTTCAGATGTGTTTATGTCAGCGATTGCTTACAACTCATACGCAATAGTTGCTTTATTCATGGTTTTAGTAATAATATCAAAATTAAAATGGGATTTTGGACCTATGAAAGACCACGAGAAAGTTGCAGAAGAAACTGGTGATTTATTCCACGGTAATGTAGACAAAGCTTCAGCAGAATCAGAAATTGAACCATTAGGAAACGGAAAAGTAAGTTACTTAGTAATTCCAATATTAGTTTTAATTGTTTCAATCGTGTCAGCTATGCTTGTTTCAGGTGGAATATTAGGTGGTGCAAGTTTATTTGATGCTATTACCAGTATTGATGCTTCATGGGGTTTATTCTGGGGTGGATTATTATCATTAATCTTCACTACAGTTTACTTCATAGCTACAAAAGCTGTTCCAGTTAATGAGATTGCTAAATTATGGGGAAAAGGTGCAAAATTGATGATACCTGCTGTAAGTATCTTAATTTTGGCTTGGACCTTAGGTTCAATCATTAAAGGAGATTTGAACACTGGTGTGTTCCTTGCATCCGTAATTCAGGGTTCAATACCTGTTGAAATAATCCCTGCATTATTATTTGCAATTTCAGGATTTATGGCATTTGCTACCGGTACATCCTGGGGTACTTTTGGTATAGTATTACCTATTGCAGTTCCTATTGCCGTAAGCTTAGGCAATATAGAATTAGTTGTTCCATTCGTAGCAGCTACATTGGGTGGTGCAATATACGGTGACCACTCATCCCCTATTTCAGATACAACAATTATGAGTTCCGCAGGTGCTGGTACAAACCACGTTGACCACGTTAACACACAGTTGCCATACACAACTTTAATCGGTATGTGCGCATTCTTCGGTTACTTGATAGTTGGTTACACAGTTAGCATGGGCTACTGGGTTTCAGTACTCTTAAACTTAGGATTTGTAGGTTTAGCAGTTGTAGGACTCTCTTACTTACTCCATAAAAGATTATAATACATATAATCTTTTTAATTCCAATTATAATTTTTTTTTATTGTTTATTTATTGTTTATTTCGTATTTTTTTATTGTTTTTTTATTGTTTATTTATTGTTTATTTCGTATTTTTTTATTGTTTTTTTATTTCGTATTTATTTTTTCACACACTATTAATTATTTTTCTTTTATTATTACTCCAAAATAATCCCCACTAAATTAGTTAGTAATTAATATATAGCAAAAAATTCAATAAATATAATAATATATGGATTAAAAAAACGGCGTATAAATTAGATTGATACATACAGATATTTATTTACGACATAATACAAAATTATGAAAATGGATTGGCATATGCGGTGGAATTGTGCAGGAAAATGACGAATATTTATCTGAATTAAAATCAATAAAGGAAGAATTAAAAGCATTGAAAAAATGTTTAATTGAATACATCAATATTAGCATAAAAAATAACCCCAAACTAAATTATGAAAATTTTTCAGAATTAGAATTTGAAAAAAATGAAATTACATTGGAAAACCGATCTAATGAATTTGAAACAGTCACCGATGTAAATTTTAAAAGTAACGAGACTTATTTTAAAGATAATGGATTAGATATGGATAATGAGTATAAGATAAAAATCAATGAAATATCTGAAAAGGAAGTAATAAAAGTATTTGAACCATTATCCAATGAAAGAAGATTAATAATACTAAACTCGCTTTTAATGTCAGATAGGACATATTCCGAACTATCAAACATTACTGGAATACGAGGGGGCAATTTATTATTCCATTTGCGAAAACTTCAGTACTCCAAATTAATATCTCAAAATCATGAACGAGGGGACTATTTTTTAACTTACAAAGGACAAAAGATTTTGAGTTTGATATATCAAGTTTATTACATAATTAGGGAAGACTAGATAATAATAAACGAATAAACGAATAAATGGCTGAAAATAATTAAAAAATAACTAAAAAATAACAAACAAAATTTAATTTTTAAAATTAACTATTATTTAAAAATTATGGCGGGGATATAGTGGTTAATCTAAAAAAAATGGTTAAAAAAGACGTTAATAAAGCGTATATCGCTGCTACATTAAACGCCACGTTAATCGGTTTGACATTCTTATTTACCAAATATGCCTTAGTATATGTAGAGCCTTTTGAAGTATTGTCCCTTAAATTCATTATAGCGTTTACTTTTCTAGCATTTATATTAAAATTAGGTGTAAAAAAGGTTAATTTTAAAAAATTATTGGAATTTAAAAAAGAAATGTTGGCTTTGGGAATATTTCAACCAGTGTTATTTTTTGGTTTTCAAGTTTTTGGACTTAAATATTTAGGTATTGCACAAGTCGGTATATTATATTCGATAGCTCCTGTAGTAACCACCATTTTCGGGATACTAATTTTAAAAGAAACCATAAATTTAAAACAAGCAATGTTTATGGCAATTTCTATTATTGGGATAATATATATTTATATTATGAGAGGTATGGGTGGTTATTTCAATCCTGCGAATGAATCTAGCATATTGGGTGTTATATTTATATTAATTTCCATATTTGCGACTTCAATGTATGCCGTATCTAGCAGGAAGCTTTCTAAGAACCTTGACCCAATAACAATTACCTATGGTATGATGTTAATAGGCGCGATTGTTTTTACAGCGTTAAATATCGGAATTTCGGCATTTTATGGCGTTCCAAATATATTTACTAAATTATATGTTTTAGGTCCCGAACTATTAAATGTTAACTTTATATCATCTATATTATATTTAGGTATTGTAGTATCAGTTATTACGTCATTCCTGGTTAATTATAGTTTAAGTAAGATAAAAGCTGCAGAATATTCAATTATATCAAAATTATCGGTTGTAGTATCTATAGTTTCGGCAATTATATTTATGAATGAGATGGTTGCCTTATATCAAATTATAGGGGTTTCTGCAGTGATATTGGGCGTAATAGGGGCTAATTATTACAGTGAACACTAGGAAATAAAAATAATAATAAAAAATAGTATTAAAAATAATAATAAAAATAATAATAAGAATAATACTAAAAAATAGTATTAAAAATAATACAAATTATTTAAAAGTACAAAATAATATATATTAGATAAATATGGTTAAATAGGGTTAAAACAGGAATAATAATGTAATTGGTGAAACAATGGATAAAAAAACTAATGATATTGTCAATAATAATACCAGTAATTTTATCAATATAAATATTAATAAAAATAATGAATTGGGGAAAACATTAAACAACAGCTCTTTATCTAACAAACATATTTACGGACTTATTAGTGGGATAAAAACAAATTCATTTACCAAAAAAACTTTAGGGGAACTTTTAAACGAAGATAAACCTGCAGTTATGGTAAATGGGGAAAGACATAGGATAAAACAGAGAGAATTAGATTATCTAAAAGATATTGCTTCAAAAGATTTGAAAATACCAATTGTTTTACAGGTAGATTCTAATTTAAACGAAGGTACTATTAAAATAGAAGGAATAGATGAAGTAAATGTAATTTCTAAAATATTAAAGAAAGAAATTAATAAATTTGAAGAAAATAACTTATTATACATATATAAACCAGAATTAAGAATCGTTAGGCAAAAATTGCCAACTACTACAACTTATTTGTTCAGAATGGGTATAGATTAAATTTACATTACCCTTTTG
Source organism: Methanococcus voltae (assembly GCF_017875395.1). Taxonomy (NCBI): domain Archaea; kingdom Methanobacteriati; phylum Methanobacteriota; class Methanococci; order Methanococcales; family Methanococcaceae; genus Methanococcus; species Methanococcus voltae. The sequence continues at coordinate 136,561 of NZ_JAGGMO010000004.1, forward strand.
TAAATTTTAATTACGTTATTTATTCGTCGTATGTAAAAATTTCTTCAATCGATACATTAAATAATTTTGATAATTTAAACGCAATAATCAATGAAGGGTCATATTTGCCCTTTTCTATCGCAGAAATGGTCTGTCGAGTAACCCCTATTTTTTTGGCAAGTTCGTCTTGCGTTAAATCATTCATCGCTCGAAAAACTTTTATTTTATTGTCCATATTATCACAATCTTTTATTTTTTATTATTTAAATATCTCTTATAAATACCCTATTAATCACACCGTCTTGAGCGACCGATTAAACCGTATTTTTTACCGAAATAATATTTAAATCCGATAAATGAAAGTAATAAAGCCATAGCTGACCAAGAAAGTGCTATACCTGTAGTCACGTGCCCCTCCCAAGGTTGTGCATAAACAGGCGCTCCGTCAATAAAACTAAGTATAGAGACTATATTCATTAGTATTAAACCAACTACTGCAAAAACCACTGTACATAAACCCAATGAGGCATTAGCTGCTTTTTCACTTACTTTTAAAACTAGTTCATCTACAAGAACTTCTTCTTTATCTAAATTTCTTCTCAATAAGAACATAAATAGCATTCCAGACAATACTGCTCCAAATACTACTAAAACTTCTTTTATTGTTACACCGTACATTGTCAATATTGCCACGTAAGCCATAACAAGTAATCTGTACTTCTTATATGATTCGTAATTCATAATATCACCGATTTTAGGTCGTATAGGTTAAATACACATAATAAAATTTATATTGTTTAAATTAATTTAATTTTTTTATTTTTTTTATTTTATTTTTTTATAGTAGTTTTATATTAATTCGTAAATTAATGTAGTATTTTGTGTAAATTTATTATTCCATTTTGTAGTAAAGTATTTACAAAATGTAAAAAATACTTATAATTATGTAAAGTATCTTTTACATTATGATATAGTATTGATGTTATATATAAAGTTTTTGTATAATGTTTTTGTAATAAGTTAAAATATCATCTGTTTAAAATTTGGCATACTTTAAAATAGTTAAGATAGTTTATATATAATCAAGATAATTATTATTTAAAACGTAATTATGTGTGAAATTATGAAAAATACTGACGATTTATTGATTCCGATATATATTATGCGAAATAAAATATTTAAGAAATACATGGTACCGAGTGATTTAACCATTATAGAAGCTTTAGAATATTTAAATAACAATGGTTACGAGATAAAATATCGTTCATCTTGTAAGGCTGGGCAGTGTGGTAGCTGTGCGGTTACAGTTGACGGTTTGCCAAAATTAGCTTGTAAAACTAAGGTAAAAGAGGATATGAAAATAGAACCTCTTAGAAATTTTGATTTAATTGAAGATTTGGTAGTAAATAGGGAAGAATACTATAAAGCTCAAAAAGAATTTGAAAATTGGATTCATGAAACTTCTGAAGTTGAAGAAGAAAAAATTGAAAAAATTGAAAAAAATAAAGAAAATAACGATAAAAAAGACAATTTAAAAATTCTTAGTGATGAAGATTTATTTAAAAGTATTTCAGATATTGGGAGCGTTAGAAACTGCATTGACTGCATGAGTTGTATGTCTACTTGTCCGGCTCGAATGTATTCTGACTACATGGGACCTACATTTATGCGTTTATTGGCAAGATATGCCAGGGATGCCCGAGATAATAAAGATAGGGTAAAAGAAGCTTTTGAAAAGAATTTATACAACTGCACAACCTGTGGAAGATGTATAAAAGTATGCCCCAACAATATTGATACGGTGCATAATGCCGTTGAAAAATTGAGGGAACTTTCATTTAAAAAAGGCTTATATTTAGAGAATCATCTCGATGTTAGGAAAAATATCACCGAAAATCCTGCTAAAAGAACTGTTACAAAACCTGAAGCTCCAAAAATTGGATTCCTCGAAGATGTGATTAATAATCCTAAAAAATTTAATAATGAATTCACTGAAAAAATTGTTATTGAAAATAAGGATAATATCAATAAAAGCGTTGAATATGTGGCAAAAAACTCAAAAGTTACTGTTGCATTATTTACGGGCTGTTTAATGGACTATAGACTTCAAGAATTGGGAATGTCCGGGATAAGGGTGCTAAATGCTCACGGTATATCTGTAATAATTCCGATTAATCAAGTTTGCTGTGGTTCGCCACTTATAAGAACCGGTCAAACCGATGTAGCAAAAGAATTAAAAAACATAAATCTTGGTATATTCGATAAGTTATTTGCCGATAAATCACTTGATAGCATCGTTACACTATGCGCAGGTTGTGGCAGTACCTTAAAAAACGACTATGGTGAGAAAGAATTCGTAGTAAAAGATATTACGGAGTTACTTGTTGAAAAAGGTCTATTAAATTACAAACCTTGTAAGTTAAAAGTTACATATCACGACCCTTGTCATTTAAAAAGAGGACAGGACATATTCGAACAACCACGTATCATATTAAATAGTATCCCCGAATTAGAGTTCATAGAAATGGAAATTCCCGACCAATGCTGTGGTGCAGGTGGCGGTGTTAGAAGTGGAAAACCTGAAGTAGCCTACAAAATTGGTGAGAAAAAAACAGAAATGATACTAGAAACTAAAGCGGATTACGTAATAACCGTTTGTCCATTCTGTAACTACCATATTGCAGACTGTCTTAGTAAAGTTTCTAATATACCAGTTATGAACATCGTTAAATTACTTGATAAGGTTATTTAATAAATTTAATTAAAAAATTTATTATAATATACATTATTTATCTTAAAATAATAAAATTACATAAAATGGTAGTATTAAAAATTATAATGGTTTAAAATCCAATGGTTTAAAAATTATAATGGTGGAATTATGGAACAACTTACACATGTTGATGAAAATGGCGTAAAAATTGTAGATATTTCTAAAAAAAATGATGTATATAGGGAATGTACTGCTAAAGGACTTATAAAATTAAAAGATTCTACAATTAAAGCAATTGTAAAAAATGAAATTGCAAAAGGAGATGTTTTAACAACTGCTCAGGTTGCAGGAACAATGGCAGTTAAAAATACGTCAAATATGATTCCAATGTGCCACCCAGTACCCATTACTTCAGTGAAAGTTAGATTTGACGTTAATGAAGAAGAAAATACTGTTGAAGCTACTTGTAATGTAAAAAGCACTTATAAAACAGGTATTGAAATGGAAGCACTTACTGGAGTTAGCGTTGCTCTTTTAACCGTTTGGGACATGGTTAAAGCTGTAGAAAAAGACGAAAATGGTCAATATCCTGATACCAATATTTTTAACATAAGGGTTGTTGAAAAAATTAAAAGAGATGTTGAATAATCAATAATTGATTATTAATTATTCTTTTTATTATTCTTTTTATTATTCTTTTTATTATTCTTTTTATTATTCTTTTTATTATTCTTTTTATTATTCTTTTTATTATTCTTTTTATTGTTATTTTATTTATTAGCACTTTAGTATTATTTTAATTCTATTTTTTATTTATTTATTCTTTATTATTTTTACATAATTTACAAGATACATCAGTAGGGTATTCACCATTTAAACAAGCTAAACATAAATCTTTTCTACCAATAGCTTCCAATAGACCTTCAATACTTAAATACTGAACTGAATCGGCGTGTATTGAATCAGCAATTTCTTTATCGGTTCTTGTACTTGCAATTAACTCGTCTTTTACCGCCATATCGATACCATAGAAACAAGGGGATACGATTTTAGGGGAGCCTATTTTAAAGTGTATTTCTTTAGCACCGGTTTTTTTAACCATTGTAACGATTTTTTTAGATGTTGTACCTCTTACGATACTATCATCAATTAAAATTATCTTTTTATCCTTTATCATATCTTTTACAGGGTTTAATTTTAATCTAACAGCTAAATCTCTTTCTTCTTGAGTAGGTAAGATGAAAGTTCTTCCGATGTATCTGTTTTTGATTAAAACCTCTTTGTAAGGAATACCTGCTTCTTCGGTGTATCCTTGTGAAAAAAGAATACCGGAGTCGGGAACTGGGGAAACTACATCTGCATCGGTTTTATTTTCTTTTGCAAGGATTTTTCCGATGTTTCTCCTTACTTCATGAACGCTGATTCCATCGATAGTTGAATCAGGTCTTGCGAAATAAACATATTCGAACATACAGGTTGAAGATTTTTCGCTCTTGTTTGGCAGATCGTATGATTCTAAACTGTTTCCTTTTACAACAACCATTTCACCAGCTTTGATATCTCTTTCGAGGGGTACATCTACGATATCTAAAGCACAGCTTTCTGAACTGAAGTATATTTCACCGTTTTTCATTCCCATACATAATGGTTTAAACCCTTTTGGATCCCTTACTGCTATCATCATGTCATTGTAGACGATAAGCATGGAGTATGCCCCATTTAACTTTTCAGAAACGTTTTTCATAGCCTGAACAATGTCTTCAGTTTTTAACAATTCTCTAACCAATAATTGTGCAATAACTTCTGAATCGGTCGTGGATATGAATATATGTCCGTTTTTTTCTAATTCTTTCCTTAATAATGCCGAATTTACAATATCACCGTTGTGAGCTATTGCAAAATTTCCAAAAGAGCTGTTTACTACGAAAGGTTGGCAATTATCAATGTTATTTCCACCGGTTGTAGAGTATCTAACATGACCCATACCGATATGGCCATAAAGATTTTGAAGTTCTTTGTTTGTAAAAACTTCGGGAACTAAGCCAACGCCCTTATAACTACCGATATTTTTGCCGTTTCCGACTGCAATCCCTGCACCTTCTTGTCCTCGGTGTTGCAAAGCATATAATCCATAGTAAACTTTTTTAACGATATTATTTTTAGTTGGTGAGTATATACCAAATATTCCGCACATTTTATCACAAAATCGATTAAAACTATAATTTTATTTAGTTTTGTTGTTTATTTAGTGTTGATTAATTAATAATTTTAATATAATAATTTAATAGAAATGATAATTTAAGATAATATAATGAAAATATGAATATTAACTATCTGATATATTAAAATATCGATGATTTGAGTTAATATTTTTAAATTTATATGAATGTATATAAAAAACAAATATATAAATTAAACTGAAAATCGATACATAAGGGATAAAAATAGGACTCTATTATAAGCACTAATATAAAATTATTAAAGATAATACTAAAAAAATAAAAAAACTAAATCAAATATGAATGAAATAATTTATAATTCACTTATCAAGTCTCTAATTGACTTTTCGACATCTTTTGCTTTTACAACTCCTGAAGCAAGTAAAACTCCTTCTGCACCTAGATCTAAAGCTGATTTAACGTCTTCCCCTTTTGAGATGCCCGCACCGCATAGGACTTTTACATTTTTGTTGATATCATGTACTGCGCTAACTGTTCCCTCAACAATTTCAGGGTTAGCTTTTGAAACCGGAGTACCTGAACCTATTAATTCCGGGGGTTCAACTGCAACATAATTCGGAGCTAATGCGGAAACTGCCTTTGAAACACCGATATTATTTGTACAGACAACACTTTCGAGTTTTAACTCTTTTGATTTGGTTATGAGTTCTTCAATATCTGACAATAATAAACGTCTTTCAGAGTGATTTATGAGCGTTCCAACCGCTCCTGTACTTTTTACGGCTTCTGGCAATATCTTACCTGTGTTACTGCCGGGTTTTATCGCATCCATATGTTGAGCGTACACTTTTATATTTGTTTTTTCCATGATTGTTCTTAAATCTGTGAATTGAGGGGCTACTGAAATTTCTATCCCGCTTTCTTCACTTACTTTTTCAGCGTATTTGGCTATTTGCAATCCTTTATCCCCTATACTTTCCAAATAGGTCTTGAAATTAATTATAACAACTGGTTTAATACTATCACCAATACTAGTTTTTTAATTTGTTCTAGGTTATTCTAGATTATTCTAGATTATTCTAGATTATTCTAGGTTATTTTCATTACGGTATAATTTTATAACATTACAACTTTATAATATTATTATTTGTAATATTGTCTAATTCATATATTTGGTTTAGTTTTCAATATATTCTATAATCAACAAGTTATATAAAATTTAGGCAATTATGGTGAAGTCTTAATTAAAAAAGTTGAAAAAAAGTTGAAATTTGGTATTTTTATTTCTTTATATTATTTCTTTATATTTTATTATTATTATTATTATTATTATTAGTTATTTAGTTTATTATTTTTGTGCTTCTGGCGCTATTTCTTTTAAAGCTTCTTCAACACTTGCGTTATCGTGAACTATTTTACATATAGCTTTTGTAATACCTGTAACATCCCTATGCTGGAAAACGTTCCTACCTGATGCCACACCGATTGCACCTGCGCTTATGGCGTCTTTAACCATTTGCAAGAATTCTTCGTCAGTGTTGGTCTTAGGACCGCCTGCTATTACAATAGGTACTGGGCAACCACGTACAACCTCTCTGAAAGAGTCAATATCTCCAGTGTAGTTTGTTTTAATAATATCTGCACCTAATTCAGCCCCCAATCTTGCAGCATGTGCTACATATTCCGGGTCTCTTTCATCAACTACCTTCTTACCTCTAGGGTACATCATTGCTATTAAAGGCATTCCCCAGTATTCACAAGTTTCAGCGATTTTTCCTAAGTCCCGGTACATTTGGTCGTCAGTTTCTGCACCTACGTTAACGTGAACGGAAACAGCGTCTGCACCAATTCTAATGGCTTCCTCGACCGATGTAACAATCACTTTTTTATTTGGGTCGGGCGAAAGGGATGTACCTGCAGATAAATGGACTATCAATCCGATATCCTTCCCGTATCCGCGATGACCGTACCGTACAATACCTTTATGTTCCAATACGGCATTTGCTCCCCCTTCTGCTACTTTATCTACAGTTTTTGGCATATCTTTAATACCATCTAAAGGACCGGATGAAACACCATGATCTAAAGGTATTATCACCGTTCTTTCACTTTTTCTATTGAATATTCTTTCTAATCTGATTAATTTTCCTACATTTTTAAGGTTTCCGAATCTTTCCATAATTTCACCATTATTATCATTATTATTTTGTTTGTCATATAATTTAAAGTATTTGGTTTTAATTTTTATGAATTAGGCATATATATTATCGATAATGAATTAAAGCATTTATAATAATACTTCATTTATTTAAATGGATAATACACTATTTTTTAAGTTTTTATTGAATATTTGACTATCTTATTTTTTATGGGGGTTAAACTTTACATTTAAATATAATTATATTTAAATATTCCATATTTTCAATTATAACATCAAATTCAATAAAAATTTATAAATAACTACATTAAAATCTTAATAGATTATATCTTATTAGACGGTTTACCGCAAAATTGACTCATTATAAAAATACATCCTAATTACTAGTATACGGGATAGAATACTTAGAATACCTGGAAATACCCATATGGGGCACATAGATATACGATTATCTACTTTATCCTTAATTATAGGTTTGTATACCATAAACGGAGTATAATCTTAAATTTAATAAATACAACAATTTCACGTAATACGCTACTAACAAATATACACAGAGATATCTAACTTAATACCACTGGAAGCTAAAATAACTAAAATAACTAAAAATACCAACATTTGATTTAACATTAACAATACTATCTGTTATATTATTCACTAATTTGTCCATGCTGTTAGCTAAACTGCTCTTGCTAACCCTACTATCCGGTAGCATACACTTGCTATTGCAATTATTTGCAAGTTCGTTCATTTTTAGTCACCTTATTGTTTTAATTTACTTAATTATATTTTATAATTATTAACACACTTCTATAGTATATATAGTTTATGTGTTACCCAATATTTTAAACCATATTTCAATTACAATTTGAAAAATATATATACGTATATATATTTTGTAAAATAAATTTAAACATATAACTCAATTAAAATAAGATATGATGGGTCAATGTAAAATTTAGGTATTAACCTAAATCAAACTACTGCCGTATTTGAAATGAGAGGTGAAATATGGCATTTGCATGTAATGGGAAAGGGAGAATATGTTTAATATTTTTCATATTTTTAATGTTATTTTCCAATTCCTCAATTGCCAACACTAATGAACAAATGGATAATTGCTTTTTATCCAGTGAATATATTTGTATTGACAATCTTGACGATATTAAATTAGCAAATAATAAAATGGTTAATTCAATAGATGACAAAACTTTTGAAAAAAGTGCTGTAGTAAATTATGTAGAAAATCTATCATACGATGGATTTATACGCAATACCACTAATTTAGACAATTTAAATGTAAGATATTCTAATGAACAAGATATTCAACCTATAATAAATGAATTTTACCTGTCTAATGAAAACTTCAGTAAAGATAAAAATTACTCTACAGTTATTATCAACGCACCGGGTAAATACTACATAACTGAAGATATCGATACATATACAGGTATCTGTTTAAATACGAGCGATGTGCTTATTGACGGGATGGGACATATACTTACAAGTAACCGTTCTAATTCAACCATTGCAAATGCAGGGATTACAAATTTAGTAGCGGTACATAATATTACAGTTCAAAACTATCACGTCGTAGATAATAACGCAGGTTGTGCTATTCGATATGGAATATATGATATAAAATTTGTAAACTGTAGCACTATCGATTGTAACACCGGTTTTTTGTACCAAGGTGCTAGAAATATGACATTTATAAACTGTAATGTTACAGGAGCGGTTAATTACGGATTTGCGGGTATAACCACAACTTTGGCATATCATGAAAATTGCTACTGTAATAAAGATTTTAATCAAGCTTTTATGTTTCTATTAGTTGATGACATCATCATAAAAAATACAGTAATTGAAAATAGTGGTGCAGGGGTTTATGCAGCTTACTGTGAAAATTTAACACTTGAAAACTGTACTGTATTGAATAACGATTGGGGAACATATATTCTTAGAACAATTGACATTATAATTGATAATTACGACGTTAAAAACTCTAGTAAGGGTCTTTTTCTTATAATTACAAAAAATGTGTCAATAAAAAATTCTAAATTATGCCATAATTCAATAAATGCACATTTAGCTTGGATGGAAGATGCAAGGATTAAAAATAATTCGTTTAGCCATGGAGAATATGGACTATATAGTGGCATAGTTAAGGGAGACCCCGATACACACTTTAAAAACATAACGATTGTGCAAAATAAATTTGTAAATAATTCAATGTACGCATTATCTGCAGGAGGAACTTCCCAGACAAATTGGGTTTATTTAAATGATTTTAATAAGAATAAAAAACTTGTAGATAGTAATTTCTTAAAAGGTAATTATTTACATTCACCTATAATCAATTATACATACGAAAATAAGGAATATACGGGCAGACTTGGAAACCACTATGGAAAAGGTTGTGGAAAATGCTCTTGTGGTGTTTACAACCATCCAAAATGTACATTATGTGAAATTGACTTATAATAGTTACCCGTTAAAGAAAATTAAATAAAATAGAATATATAATATGACAATTAATACCTTAAATTATAATATTCTAATTAATAAATTTTTAAGAGACATATATAGAATAATAATAAAATAGTAATAATAAAAAATAATAATAAAATATAAAGAAATAATATAAAGAAATAAAAATAAAAATAAAATTTAAGGGGTTAAATAATGAAAAAAGATTCAAAATATCTTTTATATTTGATAGTATTTTTGTCTTTGATATTTTGTATAAATACGTGCAGTGCAGTCACAATTTACACATACGTAAACGTATATAATGAAACGAACGACACGATAATTAATACTAGTTATGAATTAGGGAGTGGCAAGATTTTTGGAAAGATAAATTCAAGTAATTTGGTAATTGATTTCCAAAATAATACATTAACTGCCACAGATGACACTGCGAGAGCTTTTGTTAGTCCAGAGGGCGATTATAATTATACAAATGTTACTATAAAAAATTTAATACTACGTAATTTTAGTTCTCATCCCATTGAATTATCTTATATTGATAATTTAAATCTTGAAAATATTGTATCTGAAAATACAACCGGTGAGTATGTCATAGATATTACATGTTCAAAAAATTTATCCATTAAAAATTGTGAATTTTTTAATTTTTCCAAGGTTGGTTTCTTTGAAAACATATCCAATTCAAAAATTAAAAATTGTTACTTCAATAAGGGAACTGTTTGCATATATATGTATGGGCATATAAACGACAGCCGAATTGAAAACTGCGTGATGGAAAACTGTTCCCAAGGTATTATGAGCTACAAGGATATAGGGACTAACTACAATTTTATTTATAAAAATAATACTTTTAGAAATAATACTTTTAGAAATGTAAAAGAATATTCAATATATATTGAATATTACGAAGTCCTTGAAAATTGTACAATTGAAAATAACAAATTTGAAAATTGTACGAACTATGGAATTTATATGGATGGGGGAAATTACACGAAAAATTTCATAAATAACAACACTTTTAAAGATATATATAATAAAGATGACAGTTATTCGGGAATAGCTATTTTTATGGCAAATGAATACTCTAAAGATAGTGAAATTAGCAATAATCATATTAACAATTGTAGCTATGTGGGAATCACCCTTAGTTCGGAATACACTTCAAACACCACCGTATTCCTAAATAACATTAGCAATTGCAAAGAATATGGTTTATCGACAGAGATTTCACATGTTTACGTTTATTTAAATAGCTTTGAAAACAACGGACACCATATTTCTCCAGGTACTACGATGGGATGTTATATGAATTCACCAACAATTATGGAGTATGAATATGGTGGTGAAACATACACTGGAAGACTTGGAAATTACTATGGTGAAGAATTAGGCGAAAGTGAAAATGGAATATATGTAAAACCATATGGTGTAAATGTACGTCCAAAAGAGTAGGGTGAAATCTTGAAAAATTCAACTTTAAGTATATTAATATTATCTCTCCTATTGTTTGTTTTAGGCGGATGTAGTGGAGTAGGAGTACCCGAGCCAGATGTAACGTATCATATAACAATAAATGAACCAGGGATACATACCTTTGATGAAGACTTAATTTTATCAGAGTATAAACATGGTATATTGATAAATGCAAGTAATGTTACAATCGATGGAAATAATTTTAAATTAATTGGTTATAATAATCATAACAATATAGGAATAGGAGCAGCTAGAAGTTACAGATTCTCAAATATTGAAATTAAAAATTTAAATATATCAAATTTCTCAAAAGGAATATTTATTGAAGATGGTTCAAATATTTCAGTTCACAACTGCGAATTGTTCAGCAATACGGATGGAATTATCGTATATTATGCAGATGCTTATATTTATTTAAATACTATTGATAGTACGCAAGGTAGTATGACAAATTTAATTGCATCTTCCCCAAAAGCTGTTTACGAATACAATGGAAAAGAATACACATATAGACTTGGAAATTACTATACAACTGCTCCTGATTTAAATGACACTGATAACGATGGAGTTTTAGAAGGTATGGCATATCTTGGGCGTATGTATGACCCTTATTCATTAAAAGAAGCTCCAAGTAATTACATTATTAAAGAGCTATATTATCCTACAGTTGAAAATAGTTCCCCTGGAGTAACTACAATAATAGATATCTTTGCATTAGCACAGCCTCCTGAATACTATAATGGTAAAGTTACGCCAGAACCTACCCCTGAGCCTGAACCTGAACCAACACCATCGAGTGGAGGAAGTGGGGCAGGAACAATATATAAAGCTCAAGCAAGAGAGGGTACTTCAGAAGGATTCACTTCACAAAAAATTAAGGATAGAGTTACATTATCAAAAGTAATTGCTGATGATCCATTAGATGCAGATTTAGCGAAAAAACAATTAAAAGATAATATAATCGGTTCTGATGAAGATATGTCATTAAATGAAGATGCTGTTATTATCGGCGGACCGGTTTCAAACGCATTTGCTAATAAATACAATCATATGTTTGAAAAACCTGTAACAAATGACTACCCTGGGGAAAATACGGGAGTTATTCAAGTTCTTAAAGTACAAGAAGAAGCAGGCGGTATTGTTCAAACGCATTATATCGTATATATTGCAGGTTCCGATAGATATGGAACACAAGCAGCCGTTGAATACTTTAAAACACTTACGGAATTACCTGACGAACCTATTTTAGTTAAATGGGTCGATGGCAAACCAGTACTAGTGGAATAACTTACTTAAGTTTTGATTAAAACAAAAATATATTTCTCTTTTTTATTTTTATTATTAAATTTAAAATTAAAACAACAATTTTATAAAATAATATTAAAATTATAAAATAATATTAAAATTATAAACTAATATTAAAACAATAAATTAAATAGTAATAAAATCTATTTTAATCTACAGTATTATATATACAATTTATATACAATTTAACATTTGATTAACTTCTAGTTATCATCAGTTAATATTTATTACGATATGACATAGGATTTATATAATTTATAATTTGGTGGAATTTTGATAAAAAAGAAGCATCTTGAAATGGTATTGGATAATTTAAAAGCTCACCCTAACCCAAAAGTAGAATTGGAACAATATTCTACCGAAGGAAACCTTGCAAGTGAACTATTAATGTTTGCAAGAGATGACATAAAAAACAACATCGTTGTTGAATTAGGTTGTGGAACTGGGCGATTTTCAATCGGTTCACTATTACTTGGCGCTAAAGGTGCCTATGGGGTAGATATTGACGAAGAATCGGTTGAAACTGCAAAATATAATTTAGAAAACATTATTGGAATATTAGAAAAATTTAATCTAAAATATGTTATAGAAAATTTAGATGAAAACAAGGATAAATATGGAATTAAAGAGATAAATGAACTCTGTAGCTTTGAAACAATGGATATAAAAGAATTTTCAAAGGAAAAAATATTTGAAACATTTGAAATTAAAAATATGATCCATATTAACGGCGATGAAAAAATTATTGTTATTCAAAATCCCCCATTTGGAGCTCAAACAACTAATAAATTCGCGGATAGGGTTTTCCTTGAAAAAGCTTTGGAAGTTGGAGATGTAATATATACAATACACAATACTCCGTCCCGAGAATTTATAAAAAAGTACGTTGCAGATAATGAACGGAATATAACGCATATTTTCCAGGCTTATTTTAGAATTCCGGCTATTTACGAATTCCATAAAAAAAAGTTTGTTAATGTGCCTGTTGATATATATAGAATTGAATAAATACTACTCTTAAAAATTAAATATACTACTAAAAGTAAACATACTTTAAAAATATATTAAACATACTTTATTTAGAATATAATTATTTTAGAATATATTATATATTAGATTTTACAAATAGTTTTTATAATTTTTAAGGCTTGAATTTAGAAATTAAATATATGTTAAATAATTTAAAAATATGTTAAAAATATGTTAAAAATAAGATTGATAATGATTGATAGTGATTATATATGCTAAAAGGAATAATTAAGGGAGAAATCGAGAAAAAAACCATAACACAAATTTATGGACCTCCAGGAAGTGGTAAAACCAATATCTGTATTATTGCTATGATAAAATATGCTAAAAACAATCAAAAAGTAATATACATAGATACAGAAGGCAGTTTATCCACCGAAAGAGTTAAACAGATATGCCCCCAAGATAGTGATGGTATTTTCAAAAATACGCTACTTTGCGAACCTTACACTTTTGAAGAACAGTGTAACATTATAGAAAGTCTAGAAGCGGTTGAAAATATCGGTTTGATAATTGTTGACGGAATTTCGTCATTATATAGGCTAGAGCTATCAAACAATGTATTTCATAATACTGAATTAAACCGTAATTTGGCTAAACAAATACATATATTGAATAAAATTGCTAAGAAAAACGATACTGCCGTACTTTTAACCAACCAAGCGAAAGATAGTATAAATTATAAAATTCCAGATACGGATTACAAAAATAAAGATACTAGTGAAAATGAAGGAAAAAATCATAGCTTTGGAAATTCTAAAGTTAAAAATTCGTTTGATGATAGTTTTGAACCTACAGGCGGTAAACTATTAGCATACTGGAGTAAGTCAATATTAAAATTGGAAAAGTTTAAAAATTTTAGAAGATTAACACTTGAAAAACATAGATTCCATAAAGATGGTGAATATATTGATTTTCAGATTGTTCAGCACGGTTTAGAGGAATTATCTAACTTCAATGAATCAGAAAAGTTTAAAAATTCCAAAAACGATATAACTAATATAAAAAATGATATAAAAAATGACATAAAGAAAGAAATTTTATTAAAAAACGACTTATAAAAAATATATACGTTAATCGTTATCAAAGGGAAATCATGGAAGTTACTGGGAAAACTCTTGAAATTATGCAAGCTATCGAAGGTATATGTACTACAAAAGAAGTAGCGGAAAAGTTAGAAACCCACCCTAAAAATATTGATAGGCATATTCGAGTATTAAGGGATTTAGGACTTGTAGAAACACGTAAAGGTAAATTCGGAGGTATTTGCCTTACAAATGAAGGAAAATATTTATTGAAGAAAAAACATATAAATTTAATAAGCATTAAAGTTAGAATTGTTGCAAATGACAAAATCGGATTATTGGCGGAAATTACGTCAACAATTTCTGAAAAGGGCGGTAATATCTTAGCTACTACATTGGAAAAGGAAGATGAAAGAGTTGTAGTTTGGTTAAGTCTTGAAAATCTAGATTTTGACGATTTGAAGAGAATATTAAAAGATAAAGTTATAAAGGTGTCGTTAGTATGATTGAAGTAGAAATAAAAGTTTCTCTTGAAAACAAAGATATTGAAAAGATAATAGCTGATTTAAAGGATATGGGATTCAAAAACTCGGGAATCAAGGAACAAATCGATGTATATTATAATGGAATCGACAGAAATTTTAGAGAAACTGATGAAGCTCTTAGAATTAGACGTTCTGCTAATTTAAACGAAGATTTATCAGTTATTGATGAAAATACCTATGTAACATATAAAGGTAAAAAATTAGATAAGATTTCAAAAACACGTGTGGAGCACGAAACTGCAGTTGAAGATATCGATACGATGGACAACATTTTTAAAAGCTTAGGGTTTAAATGCGTTAAACCAGTTCGCAAAGTTAGAAAATTGCTTAGAAAAGTAATTGGTGCAACAGAAGATGAATATATAGAAGCTTCTATTGATAAGGTTGATGATGTAGGTCAGTATTTAGAATTAGAGATTACTGTGGAAAGCTTTGAGCAAAAAGATGAAGCACTTGAGAAATTATTCTTAGTTTTGGAAGAAATTGGAATTGATAGGAATAATCTTGAATTAAAATCATACTTAGAATTAAGGGATGAAAAATTAGGAATTAATTAATGAATAAATAAATAATGGATAAGCAATGAATAATTAATTCTTTAAATTTAACTAATTAATTGCCTAAATAAGTCAGTTAATTCCGGTTAATTCGATAAAAATCGATATAATAAACTATATATATAAAAAACTTTAAATATTAACTAATTAAATTAAAATGTGACTTAAACCTATATAAAATTAAGTAAATTTAGAATCAAGTAAACTTTATTTGGAGAGGATATTGTGGATAGCAGGAAGTTGGTTGCCATAATCGTTGGATTAGCGATGATAGGCTCGACAATACCGTTATTTTTAATGAATTTTTAAGGGAATTCTACAGTAATTATTGGCATATAATATGCGTATATTGACATACTACGCATAAGGGAATATAGGGCAAAATAAGATAGTATGTACTTTAAAAAATGTTGGCATTGTTAGAGTGTATGCTATCTAAACTTTTTTGATTAAATTTTAAATTTTAAATTATTTGTTTATTTGTAAGAAACGTTAGTAATATGTTATTCAATATCTTTTATAAAAGTTATATGTTAAAAGGGGGATACTATCAGATTAATATCTTGGAATGTCAATGGAATTAAGGCTATATTACAAAAAGGGTTTGTTGAATTTGTAAAAAACAAAAATCCTGATATAGTATGCTTACAAGAAATTAAAACAAACACGCCATCTCAAATTCTTGATTTATCAGAATATAAACAATATTGGAATACGGCTTCTAAAAAGGGTTATTCGGGGACTGCAATATTTACGAAGGAAAAACCTGAAAACATTACCTATGGAATGGATAACTTTCCAGATGACGAAGGTAGGGTAATTACTGCAGAATACGAGAATTATTACCTTGTAAATGTATATACGCCAAATTCTCAACGTGGTTTAACTAGATTGGAATATCGTATGTCGTGGGATTCCAAATTTTTGGAGTACTTAAATAGTTTAAATGAAAATAAACCAGTTATCTTTTGTGGGGACTTAAATGTAGCACATAAAGAAATTGATTTGAGAAATCCTAAAACAAACAAAAAACATGCAGGATTTACCGAAGAAGAAAGAATGGGTTTTGATAAATACGTTGAAAATAATTATGTGGATACGTTCAGAATATTCAATAAAGAACCCGATAACTACACTTGGTGGTCCTACATGCACAATGCACGTGCTAAAAACATTGGTTGGCGTATAGATTACTTTTGTACGTCCGATTCACTTGTAGATTACGTAAAAAACTCTATAATTATGGATGAAATTTATGGTTCAGACCATTGCCCCATACAATTGGAATTGGATTACTAGATACTTGGTAAAATATGTCAATTATATAATATATACGAATTATAATAAAATAATAAGATAATAAAAATAGAATAGAATAAAATATAATAGAATAAAATAGAATAAATTAATTTAATATTAAATGAATATTACTTAATATTAAATTATTCAATTGTTATTTTTTCAATAATTACATCTTCAACAGGCCAATCTTGGAAGTAGCTTCTAGTTCCTGTTTTAACTTTTGCAATCACGTCTAAAACTTCAAAACCTTCGGTTAATTCTGCAAATACTGCGTAACCGTAGTTCATATCGTTTTTGTAGTCTAAAAATGAATTGTCAATGTGATTTATGAAAAATTGGCTTGTAGCGGAATCTACAGCGTTTGTTCTAGCCATTGCTAAAGTTCCTCTTTTATTTGATAAACCGTTCTTAGCTTCGTTTTTAATAGGGGCGTGTGTTTCTTTTTGAACTCCATCTTTTGTAAAACCTCCGCCTTGAATCATAAATCCATTTATAACCCTATGAAAAATAGTATTGTCATAAAATCCTTCTTCCGCATATTTTTTAAAGTTTTCTACGGTTATAGGTGCTTCTTTTTCGAATAAATTTACTTTCATTGTACCTTTGTTTGTAACGATTGTTGCAATCAAAATTTCACCATTTTAATTTTTATTTTAAGCCTAAAAATTCTTTTATTTTAATTTTTATTTAATTTTTATTCATATTATTAATATTATTAATATTATTACTATTTTCATTACTAGTATATTCATTACTATTATTAGTATTATTAGTATTATTGTCTAATATTTCATCATTTTATAAAATTGTTTTCATTTATAAACCATTAATTAACTTACAATTTAATATAATTAGATACCATACTATATAAAGAAGTATTGCATTTAAATTTTATCAATACGATAAAATGACCTTAGGTGTAGGTCATATATATAGATAATAGACTTAGTTCATATGAAAAGTATATAATATGATAATAAACATATTATATCATATACAGTTAATAATTAATTTGAGGGGTGCAAATATGAAAGAACTGTATGAAAAGATGGTAAATGAAGCAATGGCTGCTCAATGGGCAGATGTAGAAGTTATTAAAGCCAAAAGAGGTACAGAATACAAATTAACAGATGGTAAACCATATGTTGACGCAGTTCAAAAAATGGAGGCAATCGGTGACCAATGTAAAGAAGTAATTGACTTACACAAAAATTCAGTACAGACTCATTACGATACATTGTGTGATTTAACAGATACGGTACGTCCAGAAGACGACCCATTTGTAGAACACTACCAAACTCCTGCAATATTGGAAATACTTTATAAAGAAGACCCTAAATTTAGAGAAGCCGTTGAAAAATTCATGGAAGCTATTGAAAACAATCGTGCATTAATCGGGAAAGAATCAGTGCGAAGATACGGCGGATTTTATGGACCTACTTGCGTAGTGGACTTTGCACTTATACCTGGCAGTACAAGTAATATTGTAAATCAGATACTTAGAAAAACTGATATTCCCGAACATTATAAACAAGCTATATTAGCATCCAAGTCTTGGGGTATGAATACATCATACGGGATAGGAGATAAATTTGCCCACGGGATAGAAGATGGATTAACACTTAATGAAGCTATGGATAGGGAAATAGACACCATAAAGATGATTTATGATACACCCATACAAGCACAGACAAAACTAATGGAAGAAGCAGGACATACAAGCTTTGATGTATTTAAATATATGCAAGACTACAAGAAAAAAATGGATGGCACAGTTAAAAAAGCTTTAGACGCTGAAGTAAACTATGCAAACATTGTTACAGTGCCTGCTTACTGTGTAGGGGATATTTCTCACCACATTGCACAATCTACATACAACATGTGTAAAGATGATGTAATAATGGCTGTAATAGAAGCTACATCTAAGGTAATGGACAATACATTGAGAAGTAACATTGATAAGTTCAAAACAGAGTTTGATGTACTATCATTAGCAACCGGTTCCACGGCTGCTGCTGTTGAATATATCTTAGAACTTGACGGATTTAACGCTCCAACAGTTGTACAATTACTTACAAGAAGATTCCACAATTATGTACAGTTATATCCAAAAAGAGGAGCTGCTGCAGAATTGCACAACCACGATTTTATGGACATGATATACAGAGGCTGGAAGACACTTGATAAAGCAAGAAGAATGAAAAATGGTTCAGGGGTTAAATTAGTACCAATGGTCAATGATATGCCAGTTGATTTAGACCCAATTGCTGAAAATGAAGTTTTAATGAACCCACAAAGATACGCATACCCTGCCTGTGCTATAACAGTTAGATTCTCATCATTAATGAGATTAGCAGACTATCCTTGTTTATTAACAAGTGAGCCAGTTACTGCTACAATGATGACAAACGTAATTGCCTTACACAAAAATAACCCAGGAGCACCTGCTAGAGTATGTAAAAAATGTGCTTCATCTTGCTTAGTAGATTTCAGACACGAATACTGCCAGTGGAGAGAATCCGTTTAAATGAGTGGCTACGATAAATAAATAAATAAATAAATAATACGTAAATAATACGCAAATAAAAAATAAAAAATAAAAAAATAGATTAATATATGGAATAAAAAATAAAAAATAACTTAAAATACAGTAATAAATTAAATATTTTCATACCAACTCTAATTTTTTATCGGTTGTTTAGATAAGCTTTAAAATAAAATTTAGGATAAAGTTGAATAAAGTTGAGTAAATTAGATTAAGTTAATAAATCGAATAGACTTTAAAATAACTGATAAACAATATTTTGATTTTTTAATAATATAACGAGGGGGTATTATGAGCATTGTTAAAAAATCTGTTGCAGAATTGATTGGAACTTGCTTTTTAGTGTTTTTTGGTACAGGTTCTGCAATTATGGCACTATTAATATCAAATAGCTTGGGTACAACAGGTATCGGGATACTTGGTGGAATTGGAGAATGGTTAGCAATTGGTTTGGCATTTGGTTTGGCAATAGCGGCATCTATTTACGCCGTTGGTGCTGTATCGGGTGCACATTTAAACCCAGCTGTTACAATTGCCTTGTGGGCAGTTAAGGAATTTGAGACAAAAGATGTTGTACCATACATTTTAGCACAGTTAGTGGGTGCTACACTCGGTTCGATACTTTTAATCGGCTGTATAGGTGCTTCGGCCGCTACTATTGGTGGTTTAGGTGCTACGGCTCCGTCAGCAGGATTTACCTATATGCAGGCTATGCTTGCGGAAATAGTTGGTACATTCCTATTGATGATAACCATAATGGGTGTGGCAGTCGATAAAAAAGCTCCGAATAAATTTGCAGGACTTGTAATTGGTTTGGCAGTTGCGGGAATTATTACCACCATTGGCGGTATCTCTGGAGCTTCAATTAACCCGGCAAGAACCTTTGGACCTTATTTAATGGACATGTTCTATGGAATTAATTTATGGGTTTACTACCCAATTTACGTTATTGGTCCAATATTAGGGGCATTAATCGGTGCTTTCATCTATCGATACATAAGGGAAGAATAAATCTAAAAAAATATTTAAAAAAATATTTAAAAAATAATTATTTCTATTTTTACATTTTTTTAAAATAAGTTTAATTTAAAAAGTTTAATTTAAAAAATCAAAAAGAAAGAAAAAAGAATTCATATATTATTATTAGTATTTTATTAGTATTTTAGTAGTATTTTATTATTATCTAAGCAAATAGATGATATTTTCCTCAATTTCATCTTTAGGTTTCTGCGTTATGCTTGATAAACCTTCTGCGAATACCATTGCATATTTCATAACGTATTTTCTCTTTTGTTCTTCTTCTTTAGCTTTTCTGATTCTTGAAATGTAGTTGTTTAAATCTCTACCACAAATCATTAAAGCTTGTCTTATTTCGTTAAATATCTCTTCATTATCCTCAGTACCAGTTGAAATTGCTTGCTTACCTGCTGAAGTATATGGTATGTGTGTTGAGATTAAGTTAACAAATATGGTTATTGGTGCGTCTTCGTCGCTTCTTAAACCATATCTTCTCCAATTAACACTTTTAACAGCATTTGTTAAACCACAACCTGTTGTATCGAATAATAACGGTACGTGGTTTGAATTTCTCATAATTTCCATTTTTCTACCGCTTTCTCCAAGTCTTCCTGAATTACCGCCGTATGCAATACCAACTTCAACCGCGAAAGGAATTCCCCCTTTATAGGTTTTAGGTTTTCTTGTTAAAGTCTTTAAGAATGATGGTTCAAGTGTTTCGAGTGACTTTAATATGTTTTCGTCACCAATAGGTCTTAAACCTATTGTAGATGGTGCCATAAAGTCCATATCTTGGAGAACTGAAACCAATAATTCAGCTTCTTTCCAATCAATTTTTTTAGGGTCACTTTTTAATAATTTCTTAATTCCTTTCTTGTATTTTTCCAATTCTTCATCTGAAACCATTGAAAATTCAACCAATGAGTTGACAAAGCTTTCCGGTCTTTTTGTAATATATCTTATTTTTTTCCTGAAATCATCCATTTGTGAAGCATTTAAGTACTGTTTGCTTACATATTCCACAAAATTCTCTGGTTTCTTTTTAAATTGGTTTCTAATTTCTTTAATTTCTTCTTCATCCAATTTACCGAATAAATAATCAGTAATTATATATTTTAAGTAGTATTGTTTTAATTCGGATAAACCTTCAGGCAATCCCAAAATTAAATTGTTTACTTCTTCAATTTCTTTTTTATCCAAGTATTTACCAAATTTATCAAAGTAGTACTTGAAATCAGCGTTTAAATAACATTCGATAACGGTGTCCCAGAAAAAGCTATCTCTGTACTGTTCCAATAATTTATCCCTTAAAATGTATAATTCCAATTCTTTAACTCTTTTAGTAGTTACTCTTGATAATTCAGAGCTTAACATACTTGAAAGTCTTGAACTTTCTGTTTCTCTTGCAATGTGTAACATTTCATCGGTTGTTATACCGTGAGGGTGTGGTTTCATTTCTTCTGGCTTTTCAGGAACCTGATAAACGGTTCTATCAAATAAAACTTCTTCTTCAGGGTCTTTTAAAGTTATTTTAGAGTGTGGTGTTGATAAACTAATTCTCCTAAGGTATTCGAAAGGTCCTTGCTCTCTTCTACTGTAGGTTACGTCTTTAAATTCACCATCTACCTTTGTACCCCTGTACATTCCTTCACGTGTTTTGTGGCTTACTACATCCCCTTCGTTCTTAGAGATACTCATTTGTATCTCCATTTCGTGGATAATACCATCGCCGGTTGAAGTTGTAATTTTTAAAGGTTTTCCTGTGGTCATTTGTGAAAATAACAATACACCTGCTGCACCAATACCTTGTTGTCCTCTTGATTGGATTTGCCTGTGTAATTTTGAACCTGCTAGCATCTTACCAAATACTTTTGGTACGTATTTAGGAGGTATACCGGAACCGTTATCCTCTACAATAAGCCTGTAATATTCATTGCCCAATCTTTCGATTGTTACATTTATGTCAGGCAATATTTCAGCTTCTTCGCAAGCATCCATGCTGTTTGTTACCAATTCGTGTATGATGGTGGTCATACTTCTTAATTTACCACTGTAACCTAACATGTGCTTGTTTTTTCTAAAAAATTCGGATATTGAGTGTTCTTTAAACTCATCGAATAAATTGACTTCATCAGCCATAATATCACCAACATTAATATTAGTAAATGTAATAATTCTTAATTTTCATATTTTTCATATTTTTCATATTTTTCATATTATATCAATTGTAGTATATTTATTGTAGTATATTAAACATATAGTATTAAATGCTAAAATTCAATTGTAAACAAAGATAAATAACTAGCAATTCTAATTAAAAATACTAATTATTTATTAAAAATGTTAAGGATTAATTAAATTATTGGTTAAATTATTTTATTATTATTTCTTTATTATTTTACGAGAAGGTTACTTCTTGCACCTTGTCCAATGCCTTCATTTACAGTTGTTTCTATCCATTCTATACTACCCAAAAGCCCTAACTTGTCCAAACCATTTTTAATGTGTTCTCCGAAGTATTCTGACATTTCTTCAGCAGTTGTGGATTTTAAAGGCAACATTAAAACGTCACAACAAGGGAACATATATTTTTTAAGCGTTCCGTTATGGTTGTACTCCATAAACAAGTAATCGTCTTTTATTTCGTATTTTACTTCAGGGTGGTATTTTGGAACTAATAATTTATGGTCCATTTCATTTGCAAGCTCTTTTACAATGTTTTTAATAACTTTAAAATCGCATACAAAATTAAACTGTCCTGTTTGTTCTCCTGACAATTTAACATCAATATAATATGAATGACCGTGAATTACACCGCAACTTTCGTGTCCAAACACGATGTGAGCTGCTGAAAATCTCAAACCGCCATAAATTCCATTTAATTCGATAATCATCTTATCACCATTATTAATATTATTAATATTATGTTATATTGTTGTATCATACTTTTTAATTTTTAATTTATTTTTTTATCTCATATTATAAATTACATAGTACATGTTATTCTAATTTTATCTTGTTTGAAGTTGTTGAAAATGTTTAAGTTACTACATGGATATACCAAATATAAATATATAACTTAAAATGTGTTAAAATATAAATTATTCAATACACAAGTATTTTATAATAAATTAATTTAAAATAAATATTCGTTATAATGTATAATATACTATTGCATAATGCTATATAAACTTTTATAAGTGTGAAAAAATGAGTAATGACTTAAAAAATTCAAAATACTGGGTTGATAAATTAGACTTAGAACCCCATATTGAAGGTGGGTATTTTAAAAGAATATACCAATCTTCAGAATGTATACATATAACTCAACTTCCCGACTACTTTAGCAATGATAATGAAAAAACAGACTTAGAATATAGATATTTATGCACTGCAATATATTATTTATTGGAAAAAGGGCAAGTTTCAAAATTCCATAGGATAAAATCTGATGAAACTTGGCATTTTTATGCGGGAAATTCACTCAATATTTACACCATTCAAAATGGAAAAATTGTGACAAATAAATTGGGGAATAATTTAGAAAAGGGTGAGAATTTCCAAATAACAGTGCCAAAAAACACATGGTTTGCTGCCGAACCTTTAGGTGACTATACATTAGTTGGTTGTACGGTTTCACCGGGTTTTGAATATGTGGATTTTAAAATGGCAACTTTACAGGATTTAAAAAATAGTATTGATGAAGTTAATTTAAGTGAATTAACTGAAGAGACATTTTTAAAATTTGTTTCAACTGATTCTAAGGAATAAATTTTTGTTTTATCTTTATTTTATTATATATTATTTTATTATATTATTATTTTATTATATTATTATTTTATTATATTATTATTTTAGCATTTTACTATTTTATTATTTTATTTTATAATTTTTCTAATCCGTTTAATGCTTCAAAATTATCACTCATTAATATGGGAATAGAAGCTCTTATTTTTTCGATATCCCAATTCCACCATTTTATATCTAATAAAAGTTCTATTTTTTCATCGCTGAACCTTTTTTTAATTACCTTTGCAGGGCAACCGCCTACAATCGAGTATGGTGCTACATCTTTGGTTACGAGGCTTCTAGTACCGATTACGGCACCGTCTCCAATTTTTACGCCTGGCATGATGAGAGATTCGGCACCTATCCAAACGTCGTTACCGATTATGGTGTCACCTTTTTTTACAAAAGTTTCAGGGACTTCAGTATCTAAATCAACGGGGTTATTTGATACGATAGATAGGGGATAAGCTGAAATATAATCATAACGGTGTCCTTGATTGCCCCCCATTATAAATTTTACACCCGACGCGATACTACAAAACTTACCGATTATTAGTTTGTCTACATCTTTATCCTTGTCTTGTTCATCTAAGTACATGATACAGTCCCTAAATGAATGACCGTGATAGTAGCCGGAATAGTAGGTATATTCTCCGATTTCTACCAAAGGGTTGTCTATTTCCTCGATTGTAACGTTTTTTCCAAAATCGTGAGCACTTGAATTATCAATATTCATAATTTGAATATCCCGGTATGAATTAAATAATTTTTTAGCCATAATTTCACCATTGTAATTTATTTAGCTTATTTGGTCAATATTGCAAAAATATATATTATATAATGTCTATAAATAAGCTTTTAAAAACTTAGTTACATATACTATGATATTATATATTATAAATACAAATTTAATAAATTACAAAGTTATAAATTAGATATTAATTTATAAAATTATAAGAGTATATTATTATAAACTGTAAATAAATATAAAATTGTAAAAATTGTAAAAATCAACTAAACTTATGAACCTATGCGAAAAATTCACATATAAGGACTAAACACGGTGAAAATATGCTTGATTATGAAAATATCGAAGTTGTGAAAATTCCAAAAGAAAGAACTGGTGTCTTAATTGGAAAAGGTGGAGATACCAAGAAAAAAATAGAAGAAACTCTTGGTATTGAAATAGAAATAGACGAAGAAGGGGAAGTTACAATATATTCAACTGATGAACAAAAAGATGCCCTTTCTTTATGGAAAGCTAGAGACATTGTAAAGGCTATCGGTAGAGGATTTAGCCCAGAAAAATCTTTAAAATTACTTTCTGACACATACATGTGTGAAATAATGGATATTTCAGAATATGCAAATTCAGAAAAGGCTATGATGAGATTAAAAGGTAGGATAATCGGCAGTGGTGGAAAATCTAGAAGATATATTGAAGAATTAACTGGAACTTACATTTCAGTTTATGGTAAAACTGTTTCTATCTTGGGAGAATTTGAACAAGTTCAGATATCAAAAGATGCTATAGAAATGATATTAAAAGGTACTTCACACGCTAAGATGTACAAATTCCTTGAAAGACACAGACAAAGTGTAAAAAGAAGAGAATTAGAATTATGGAAGTAATTCGTTGATACTTAATTGTATATTCTATTATATTCTATTATATTTTATTATATTTTAGTGTAGTATCAAAATAATTTTTTAATTTTCTTTTTTATATTATTTTATTCTATTTTACTTTAATTTATTCTTATTTTTTTTAATACACTTTATTATTTTTTTATAGTTTCAAATTGTTGTTCTTTTTAAAATAGTCCCATATTTTAGGAGTAAATTATTACGACATAATATATACTCCACAAACAAAATGCTAAATTATATACTTAATAGATAATTAAACTTCTAAAAATGTAAGGATATATTCATAAATATAGCGTAAATAATATTATTATGTACGATATTTTGAAAAAAAAGTACGTTGTACATAGTATATTGATACTTATTTATAATATTTATATATTGTAGATAGAATACTTATTATATTATTACGTACAAACTAGTAGTAAATTTAAATAAGTATGTATCAAAAATTAAAGTTGTGTATCTAATTAATCTATGTATTTGGGTCTAATTCTTAACCTAAATCATAGCATTAATGCAAGTTGGAGTGGCTAAAATGACGAAAGAGGAGTTCACAGAAAGTAATCTTAGTAAAAGCATAGACCCCCCTAGTAATTTTAATAATAATGAATATAATAATCACGACCGAAACGAAAAAACAGCTATAAACAAGGAATGTAATGAACCTAAAAATGATATCGAGAATATTCAAAATGTAAATGAAACAAGCATTTCAAACATTTCTAGTGAAATATATGCCTCAGATTTTGAAATCTTTAAATCAAAATGTAGGGTCTGTAGTTTAGAAGAGTTTGATCCCAGCATATTAAAGAAAATATCTGCTCTATTTTCAAGCGAAGTAAGGGCTAAAATATATATATTCTTAAGAATGTGTCCAGAAAGTACCGTGGAAGAAATAGCTGAGGGTACCAATATATATTCATCTACGGTTAGAGACTATATTGTCGAAATGTATCGAAACGATTACGTAATTAGAAAAAAAATCAAAAAAAGCAAATTTGGTAAAAAACCATACGTTTATTGTGCAATAGAACCTACAATGATGGCTAGAAAGGTATCTCAATCATTCCAGGAGAAAATAAACTTATTGGCAAATATAGATATGTTCTTTAATCCAAAGCACGAAGCAAAAACAGTCCTTGTAAATATTAGTAACAAAAAATAGACTCCTAAAATATTATTTAATTTTTTTATTTTTAATTTTTTATATTTAATTTTACATTATACATTATTTTATTATTTTTATTATTTTTAATTTTTTATGTCCCGTACTGTCTCATCCCTATTCCATATTATATGGCAATGGTAATATTAAAATTGCATACTCTTTTTTAAAATATTAAAATAGTAAGTTAATTCCTTTTAATCTAAAAAAAAGCAATAATTATTCGAATATCTAAAATCAAATAAAAAATTATATAAAACAATAACGTCATAAATTAATTAAATTAATATATAAAATTATTTCTTTAAGTGATACTTAAAATCATTAATATTCCTAATAAGCAATATTTATATAAATTTATTAGTATTTTAGTATTATTTAATTAAATAAATATAATTACCAATCGGTGATACTATGAATCTCGAAGTTTCAGTTACGGAAGCAATGAGTGCTCCTGTAAAAACCGTAGGGTTGGATACTACACTATATGAAGTGGCCAATACACTAAAAGAACACGGAATCGGTTGTTTAATTGCTCTCAACGATTTACAAAAACCTGTAGGAATAATTACTGAAAAAGATTTAGTTTTAAACGTAGTTGCTAGAAACTTAAAATCAAAAGAAATAACAGTTAGGGAAATAATAAGCTCTAAAAAATTGATATCTATCTCTCCAAGATCCACAGTTATGGATGCAGCTAAAAAAATGGACGAATTAACAGTTAAAAGATTACCTGTTATCGATGGAGACAAATTATTGGGCATTATCACAGTTAGTGATATAACAAAAGTTTCGCCAGAGTTATTTAACTTACTTTTGGAAGCTTCGATAATCCACACTAATGAAAATGAATATGATTTCGTAAAAAAAGAAGAAATGAATGGTATTTGCGAAGTTTGTGGAGCTCAAGACAGTGTAAACTTTGTAAATGGTAAATACGTATGTAGAAACTGTTTAGAAAGTGGATTCCAAAGCAAAGAAGAAGAAATGAACGAATATGAAAAGTATTCTGAAAATTATGAAGATTACGAAGAATACGAAGAATACCAAAATGAAGATTTAAAAGAATAATTACTAACATAAAAATCAATAATTCAATAAATATACTAAATTCAATAAATAATTTACATTTTAATTTTTTATATGCTACCAACATATCGAATTAGTCATTTGGCTAATTATTTAGTTAGTTAATTACCCAATTTACTCATTAAAATTAATTATTACATACATTTTAATAAAAAAATGTAACGCATAACCAATGAAGATTAGAGGGATATTTTGAAAATAACTTCCGTAATTAACCCTGAAAAACAAATAATTAAATTATTCCCTACCACATCTATAATAGACGCATTGACCATCATGAATAATAAAAATATAAGAAGAGTAACGGTTGTTGATGCAGGAACCAATAGACTAGTAGGTGTTTTAACAAATACGGACATAGTTAATCTATTTGGTGGCGGTTCAAAATATAACTTGGTTAAATCCAAACACAATGGAAACTTTTACGCGATGATAAATGAACCAATTAAGGAAATAATGACAGAAGACCCGATAAGTGTTAAAGAAACAGCATTAACAAAAGAATTAGTTTCTTTATTCGTTGAAAGATACGGTGGTTTACCAATTGTTACAAAAGAGGACATATTGATAACTTTGGTTACAGAGCGAGATTTATTATTAAAATTAAAAGATAAATTAGATAAAAACTTAAAAATTAAAGATTGTATGACTGAAAATCCTGTATTGGCATCCTTAGGTCAAACTTTAGGTGACGTAGCAAAGGTAATGTTAAGAAATGGATTTAGAAGACTCCCTGTGGCTTCAGAGGGTAATTTAAAAGGAATTATTACATCTACGGACTTCATAAAGCTAATTGGTAGTGATTGGGCATTTGAAAAACTTAAAACAGGAAATATTGAAGAAATAACGGATACAAGAATTAGCGAACTTATGAACAAGGATGTTAAAACATTGAATCCAGAAAATAGCATCATGGAAGCGGTTGACTTAATATTAAACAACAATTTCGGAGCAATTCCTATTGTAGATTCTGAAAATCCTGAAAAAATAGTGGGTATTATCACTGAAAAAGATATATTATCCTGCTTTTGTAAATAAATATATTAAATAATCTTCTTTTTAATTTTTTAATATTACTTGTTATTCTTTTATTCTTTTATTATTTTATTCGTTTATTCTTTTATTCTTTTATTATTTTATTCTTTTATTTATTCGTTTATTCTCTTATTTTTAGTTATTATATCAATTTATTTTAATAAGATAGGTATCAAACTATTTTGTTTATTTGTTGGTAAAATATAGTAATAATGTAGTAGACCCATTTATTTTATAAATTCTCATCATATCGACATTTATAGCTAAAAATATATATTGTATATTAGTTACAACCAAAATCCAAGGATATAATCCGTTAAATCAATAAATTATATATAGATAAATAACAATACATAATAATACTTTCAATTCCGCATATTTTTTAATAAATATGGTAACTTACCCCTAAATTCTGACAATATCATCCACAAACGGAAATATCGGTCTTATGTATCGGTAAATTGAATTGAAAATAACTTAGAAATAGAAATAAATTAGCTAGATGTCCCATAAATTAAGTATCAAATATGCAATTAACTATTTGGTTATTTGTTATATGATGCCAAATTTTAATTGCAAAATAGAAAATAGAAATGACACCCCCAAATAGCATATATCTAAATATGGCTATAAACGTGTCCGTAATCTTAAATCATAGCTATTAAATTAGATAGGTGGACTATAATGCAATATAGGTTAGATATTGTAGAAACAGATTATTATTTAGGTTTAATAGACAAATACGATACTTTTGTAGAATGTATCATACGAAATCCTGAAATTAAAGAATACTTTTCTGAATTAATGACCAAAATTGCAAGTTGCATGAAATTATTTGAAAACTTGTCCTTGCTCTATAAAGGTCATATTACAGATTTCAAAGTTTCTAAGAGCAATAAATATGCTTTATATTATTTAGAGACCTTCGAAGGCTTAACGGATGAAACAAGCCACACTTCAAAAATATTGGAGTATAAAAAGGTTGAAGAAAATACTCATTATATTATATCTGGAAAATTTATAGAAAACACCCCCCAAACTCATAAATTCCAAATATTAAATCACATTGCTAATTATTTGATAAAAATAGTTTGTAAAATTAATAAAATCAAAGAATTTGATGAAAATGGCTTTGAAAATTTGAAAGAATTGTGTGATAGTGGCAAGTGTAAAATTTCTATGGAATATATAATATAACTAATTATATACTAAAATAATTAAACCATATATAATTAAAAATATAATTAAAAATATAATTAAAAAATTACTATATGTATTATAATAGTGTTGTACACAGTTATTGCATATTAATTTGCATAATGGCGCAAATCTTGCGTATTAATCTAATAAATAGAAATTAATAACCGATACGTACTTAATATATCAAATACTAGTAAAATTTACCCCCTAACTATTTTTAACTTTAGGAATATTTAAAAATAATTTGATACCAAAAATCCACCTATTTTTATAAAATTTCACTCTTTGCCAAATATTTTAGTAAATATAGTGAATATCTAATCACAAGTAAAAATAAGATAGTTACATATAAATATTATAAAATATTATATAGTAAAAAAGTTAAAAAATTAATCAAATAAGAGTCTTTTAATAATATTTGCTTTTAAAAATTCAACGAGCTTTATTAGGTAATAATTTATTAATAAGTACATTATTAATCAATAATTAATAAAGATAAATGAATTCGTTGCACACTCATTATTTGAAATGATTTGCATTTCAATAGCTTGACTATCTTATGCGTTTATAAGTAGATTGACTAAAGTAAGCTTCTTAGGGGCTAACTATTGTTGATTTATAAATATACACGGATATGTTGGCTCTTTTATGATAATAAGAAAACACTGGTAGATACATCTATCAAAAAATATAGAAACTGTAATAAAATACGTAAAAATACAATTAATCAAAAATAAACACTATTAAGGTGAAAATATGGCTGGAACAAAACCATCTGAATTGGGAGCATTGAAAGAAGGACAATACGTAGTTATTGACGGTGTAGCATGTAGAGTTGTAGGTACTGCTCACTCAAAACCTGGTAAACACGGTGGTGCAAAAGTAAGATTAACCGCTATGGGTATCTTTGAACCTACCAAAAAAGAACACGTTGGACCTGCAAGCTCAAGAATCGACGTACCACTTATTGACAAAAGAAAAGGACAAATTTTAGCACTCGTTGGAGAAGACCAAGTTCAATTAATGGACTTAGAAACATACGAAACATTAGAATTAGACATGCCTTCAGATGTTCCAGGTATTGAAAGCGGTGTAGAAGTAGAATACTTCGAAGCTATGGGTAGATACAAAATCACAAGAGTTATCAGCAAATAATTGGGTATATTCGTATAATAACCTAATTTTATACTTTTATATTCTCATACTTTTTTAAAACAAGTTATTTTTAGATTTATATTGCAATGTTAACAATGTTAATATTCAATTTTATAAAGAATTTATAGTAATTATTAATAATGTTTTAATAGTATAATTTTATTATAGTGTAATACTTTAGAATAAAAACAATTTATTAAAATATCTAAAACATTTAGAATAAAATAGTTAAAATGTTTATTTAAGTTAATTAATTACTTAATTTGCGAGAGGATTAAATGTTTGAAAATATAATTACTGACTTACCATCTTCTTTAATGGCTTTGGTAATTTTAACCCTTGTTATAAACTGGGGCTCTTCAAAACTCGGCGATAGTTTGCATACGTTAGGTGTTAAATTACATATTCCAGATTCAGTTAGAGGTGCAACTTTCGATGCAGTAAGTTCCTCATTTCCTGAATTAGTAACTGCATTAGTTGCAGTTTTAGTATACAACCAATTTTCAGATGTTGGTTTATCAACGGTAGCAGGTTCTGCTATTTTTAACATATTAATCATACCAATGTTCTCAATATTCTTCTATAAAGCTGCTGTAAATAGTAAAAACAGTAAAAATAATAACAATAGTGATAACGATACGATTAGTGTTGAGAGAAAAACAATTTTAAGAGATACATTATTCTACGTATTATCCATTGGTGCTTTGATATTTTTCACATTGCAGGGACAATATACTGCTTTTTCAGGCTATATTTTAATAGCTATATATTTAGCGTATGTAGTAGTATTATACTCACAGTATAAAGCTCATAAAAAAGAAATGCAACAATTAATACAAACTGGGGAATATTGCGATGAAGAATGTGAATTAGAAGAAGATACGACCTATTCAGAAATTATGTTCTGGATAACTGCGGGAATCTTTATAATTTGGTTTGCTATTGATGGATTGGTTCAAGCTGCAATTACACTATCGGGAATATTGAGCATACCTGTGTTCATTACCTCGGTTATTATAGTGGCTGCTTGTACATCAATACCTGATACGATATTATCTGTCAATTCCGCTAAGCGTGGGGATGCTGACGGTGCGATAGCTAATGCGATAGGCTCCAACATATTTGACATTTGCATTTGTTTGGGTTTACCAATGATTATTGCGGGAACGGTTTTACCTGTCGATCCATCGGATAGTTTAGGAGTTTTAACCTTTGTAGTACTCTCAATGGTGACTACCTCAGGACTTTTGTTGAAAAAAAAGGTAACAAAAAAAGACGCATATTTGATGTTCTTTGTATATTTGGTATTTATTGCATATATCGTTGCAAAAACTTTCGGCATAATTCAAATTTAAAATACCATAATATAATCCAAACTAACCTAAACTAACCTAAACTAATCGAAAATAATTTAGAATAATCTAAAATAACAATTATTATTTAATTATTATTTAATTATTATTTTAATTTTTTTAGAGTTTAATATCTTATTGGAATATAATATTATTTTGAAATATTGAATATGAAACTATTATATAATAGTACTAACATATAGATACATACCGGACGGTAGGTAGATAGGCATGAATAATATTAAATTAGAAAAAGATCAGAATATAGATACAAGAGAACTAATACTACAAAATGCTACAGAATTATTTTTAAACAATGGTTATGATAGAACTTCCTTAAACGAGATTGCAAAATCTTCAGGAATTACAAAAGGAGGCATTTATCATTACTACAGTAGTAAAGAAAAATTGCATGATGCAGTTATAGAATATATTTTTTCAAAGTTATTTGACCCATTGGTAGAAGATGTAAAAAAAGAAAAATCTTTTAAAAGAGTTATTGAGATAGCTTTGAATTTAGAAGAAGAATATGAAGAACCAAAAACTCTTAGGGATAAATACAAATATTTAAAACTTTTTATTGATTATTTGGAGAAAACTCCTAAATCATTTAAAGAAATTGATAGTAAATATAATGAACTTCACAAAATAGTGGAATATAAATTTATTGAAGCTCAGAAAGAAGGTCAAGTTAAATCAGATATTGATCCTGTGAAATTCACAATAAAGTTATTTTCAGTGGTTACGGGTTTAAGACACGAATCAAACCGACCCGATATTGAGAAATATGTTAGCGAATTAAAAAATGAATTTGCAACTGAATTATGGGACTATATAAAAATCAAATAATTTTCTAAAAATATAATTAGATAACTTACAATTAGCATATGTATTCTTTTAATTATCTTTTTTATCTTTATATTATATTATATTATATTATAGTATATTATATTATAGTATATTATTTTATTTTTATTGATGTATTATTGTATTTTATTTTAATTTCGTAATAAACCCTGCTAATGTTGG
Source organism: Methanococcus voltae (assembly GCF_017875395.1). Taxonomy (NCBI): domain Archaea; kingdom Methanobacteriati; phylum Methanobacteriota; class Methanococci; order Methanococcales; family Methanococcaceae; genus Methanococcus; species Methanococcus voltae. The sequence goes on from NZ_JAGGMO010000004.1 coordinate 170,346, forward strand.
GTAGAATTGTATTAATATGTTTTGGATTAAATTAAATTGTCAAAAGTATATCTATTAGTACATACTATTTTGTAATCTGTTTCATTAGCAAACTTTAAAATAAACTTTAAAATTTACGCAAAATTTAAAATTTAATATATGGGACAGTTTTACATACCGGAAGGTCGGTAGGTTTATATAGTAGATAATACACATACCTACTGGTAGGTATTACAATATCACATTTGATATTGGTGATTAAATGATAAAAAAAGTACTTGGCAAGATAGCCCATATTTCGGAAAAGAGACCGTTCTTGGTTGTTGCTATCGTAATGCTTATAACAGTTTTTATGAGCATCATGGCAGGAAATGTCAAGACTGAAACGGGCTATGAATCAATGCTACCAGATGATAACCCCGTCATACAAGCACTTGATGATGTGAGGGATAAATTTGGCGGTAGTAGTGTCATAAACGTTGCAGTTAAACTGACACCATCGGATAACTCTAATCGGGTAAATGATATCCGAGACCCCGAAGTTTTACACGCTGTCGATTATATAATTAAAGACATAGAAACTATGGATTCTATTACGAGAGTTTCAGCTACTTCTGATGTCATTATTCAAAAAAATGGTGGAATAATACCGAATGATATTCAAACGGTTAAAAATATCCTTAAGGAATTACCTGAAGACTCTAAATCAAAAGTATTCGGTAATGACTACACGATGATATTAATTTCTGCAAATACGAATGCAGATTCCGCTAGACAAAAAGAACTTGCAAGGGATTTAATGGATAGAGTTAAAGAAGCTCCATTACCACCTGGAACTGTAGCAGTTGTTACAGGCTCCCCTGCGATTAGCGAAACAATGAATCAGTTGATGGACGAAGGAATGGTAGTCACATCAGTATTTGCGATGGTTATCATATTCCTTATATTATTACTATACTTTAAAAGCCCAATAAAATCATTATTGCCCCTTATACCAGTTGTTATAGCAGTAATATGGTCACAGGGTTCTATGGGTATCTTAAACATACCAAGAGATATGGCGAGCTCATTAGTTTCATCTTTATTGCTTGGTTTAGGTATTGACTATGGTATACACCTTTACCACAGATATAAGGAAGAAATGAAACTTGGAAACTCACTTGAAAAATCAATTGAAACTGCGGTTGTATCCACCGGTAGTGCTGTATTGGTAACTACTGCAACGACTGTGGCAGGTTTTGCAGCTCTTACAATAGCTCCATTGCCAATGATGGCTAACATGGGGATTACATGTGCATTAGGTATTGCATTCAGTATGATTGTGGTAATTATTTTATTACCTGCATTGATTGTGATAGATGAAAAACACACGCCAAAATTATTAAATGGACTAAAATTCTTAAAAAATAAAATACTTAAAGAAGATTAACTATTGAAAATAAATTAACTATTGAAAAAACTATTGAAAATTGAAAATATAATCTATAAAATAACTATAAAATAAGATTAAAATAACTATAAAATAAGATTAAAATTTATTTACAAAAGTAAATTAGTAAAGTTAGGTGAATTTATGAATAATAAAATTCTTAAATTATCACTTTTGGGTTTAATACTCACGCTAACTGCTATCTCAGGAGTAAGCGCTCTTCAGATAGATGACCCGCAATACAATCCATCAGTTATAAAACCGGGGGATGACGCGGACATTTGGATTAAATTTACAAACGATGAAGGAAACGACAGGATAGTTAAAAATTTAATCGTAGAGTTGGAAGATGGGTATCCAATAGAGATAAAACAAACTAACCCTACAAAGGGAATTTACACAATATCCAATTTAAATAAAGGTGAATCGGATTTAGCACACTTTAAAATAAATATTGATAAAAATGCTCAAACTAATGACTTTAAAATTAAGGTAAAATATACGTATGACATCTATGATGATGTAGACGATAAATATCCGACACACGAATCAAGAGAAAGAGAATATTACTTACCAGTTAAAGGAGAAGCAGACTTTGAATTAACCTCAGAAGATGTTCAATTGATTCCTGCTTCAAATATGGAATACCCCATAATAATTAAAAACGTTGGTACAGGAATTGCAAAAGATATTGACGTTTTAGTGGGAAGTTCCGCATACATAAACCCTGTTGGCGGGGTAAAATATAATGTAAAAGTATTAGAACCATTTGGAAGTACTGAGGTAGTTTTAAATTTACACGCTGATTCAAAAACTACAGAAGGTTCATATATCGTGCCAGTAACTTTAGTTTGGACCGATGAAGATGGTACAAAACATAACGAAACAATTGAATTTGGAGTAATTGTAGAAGGAGATGTTAATTTAGGTATCTCCAATGTAATTACAGAACCTAACGAAATAAAACCTGGAACAAATTACATTAAATTAAGCGTAGACATTACAAACAACGGTCACGGTGAAGCTAAAAACATAAATTTAAACTTAAAAACCTCCGAACCATTCAGTGACAGTGGAAGTAATGTAAACTTTAAAAACGTAGGAATTTTAAATAGTGGGGATACAAAAACTGCAATATTTTACGTTGATTTAAACAAACATGCAGATGCTCAAACTTATGATATACCTCTTGAAATTACGTACTTAGATGCGTACAATAAAGAGCATGTGGAAAATGAAAATGTAACGGTACTTGTAAAAACTAAACCGGAACTTGAAATATTAAATAATGACTTCACAATATATGCTGGAAGACAGACTGAAATTTTAGTTACCTTGAAAAACGTAGGTACTGAAAAAGCTGAAAAAGTTAAAATAACTGCCATAAAGAATTCAGCACAGCCTTTCGATTATGAAGAAAAAACTGATGACATAGGGACTTTAGAAATCTTAGAAAATGGTACTGGTAGATTGGTAATTGATACAGAAGCTAGTGCAGCCATTAAAGATTATTTAATTAACTTAGAAGTTCGTTCTGTAGGGGATCACGAATTAGGGGACGAAGATGTATATGTAAGCCAAAAGACACTTAAAGTACATGTCCAAAAGCCTGCCGGTTCTTACTTGCTACCGATTTTAGTTGTAGTGGTGGTTCTGGCGGGTGGCGTATACTACTTAAAAGTATACAGACCAAAAAAGAAATCTAAATCAGAAGATAATTAAATTTTAAATTTTAAATAAATACATACTCCATAAATTTTAAAACCGAAAGTAAAAAAACTTTAATACTATTAAAAAATACTTAAAATACATAAAATACATAAAAATGCCCAAATATGCCTAAAATAATAAATTATATAAATAATATAGAATAAAATATTATGTGTATTAAATTTTTTTAATTTAATACTACTTGTCAAACAACAACACAACAACAACTTTTTTCTTTTTTCTTTTTTAAACACAAATTAAAAAAATTAAAAATGGCTATTTTAAAAATGTTAATATTTCTATTTAATTTCTATTTAATTTCTATTTAATAATAATAATAATTTAATACCGATTTAATTTCTATTAAGTATTAAATATTAATTTATGAATTAGGTTCTAAATTCATTCGAATATAAAACCACAGGCTCAAAATTATTTCCATACAATATACACTTTAAATATGCCTTATTGTATTTTGGAACTTTTATATTCAATATTGCATAACCTTTGCTATCTTCAGGATAATCATTGTTTAGGTACAAATGGTAATCTTCTAAAAGCTCATTATCACTATTATACACCATTATGTATAATTCAGGATTTTCCGCAGTTCCTGAACCTACATTTTCAATGTCACATACTAAGTTATAGTAAACGTATAAATTATCTGTTTTTGTGAGATTCGCATAGAAATCAAAGTTCATACGTGGGATTTGTACTAAAGGAATTACTAGTGCATCTTCTTCCCGGTACTTTTCAGGTAATTCGCCAATGTTCCAATTTTCGCCGGTTGTCTCTACGTAATAATATCGGTTATTTTTGTAGGTGTAATAAGTACCTGTATACATACCATTACACTTTATAGCTACGCCCATATGATCCCTAAATTCTATTACCATAACATCGTAACCCAAATCGTTTAAAATGGCAGATATAATTATCGAAGTATCCTCACAATCGCCACCTTCATCAACTAAAGTTTCTACAGGATACCTCGGGTATTCGTCGTAACCGGTTGTAACGTTATCCGAGGTATATTTCAAAGATTGAACAAAAGTGGATACTAAAAGTACCGTATCATATTCTGAATAATTATTCTCAATGGCTATTTTATTAAATTTACTTGACAGATATTTCACAAATTTTCTATCGTTATCGGATAAAGCATATTGCACATAATTGGATTCTTGATTATGTGGTTTACTTTGGTAATATGTATACATCACTTTAGGAATTATCAATTCTATCGTATGATTTTCTGAACCATAATTCCAAGTATAATTTTTTAAATAGTGTATTGAAGGATTATATGTTAAATTTTCATAATCTGGTTCGTAATATTCAATTATGGAATCATTAGACATTTTTGATTCGCTACTCTGGTATTCAGAATACATATTGTCATTTTCATTATTGTAAGTACCTAAATAATACCCTGTTTCGATATTTATTACCTTTTTAAACTTTGAAACCTTATAAATCCCTAATGGTAACATTGCTGTTATCATATAGTCCCCAAAGGGTAATGTATTTACAGCCAAATTTTCATCGTAATTATTATTTGTAATGGGTACTTTATAATAAATTTCTCTATCCATGTTTTGATTTGAAATGTTTATATATAATTTATCTGGATTTCCTGTTGTTCTGCCGTATATAGATAATGCTTCATCCTCTTTTATTATATTAGACCTTAAATTTAGGGTTAAAGATTCTGGTATTCTTGATTCGTTTAGCTTACCACAATAGCCCGAAACATCTATTATTTTATATTGCCCACTAGCAAATAGTGAAGAATTAGTATCTGAAGAGGGCAATGCCTTTAAACTTTTACTTGTATTTTCGAACCCGTGTTCTTGCCCATTTTCAGAATTAATTGTATTATTTGATGTATTATTTGATGTATTATTTGTTTTATTACACATATTACATTCAATAGTTCTATTGGTTATACAATATGGTTTATTAGGTCTTAAATCAGCCTGAAATCTCAAACCTTTTATGAAACTCTCTGAATCATAATTTGTATTAAACATATATGAGAGCATAGAATAATGTAATAAGTCCTTTTTAAAAGTGTCATTTTCACTGATATTTCCATCATAGACACCCGTAATGTAGTAGTTAAATGTATAATTCGACATAATGTAAGCTTTTTGTGATAAATAACCTCTTATATTTGTAAAATTATATAGCCCTTCAAAATTTGCATCTTCTATGGGTTTCATCGTAGGATTAATGCGAGTTTTCTGCAAGTATTCGGATTTGCTTATTTCATATTCCATCATTTGCGTATTCGTTTCGTTTTGCGTTTCATTACAACTTTCATTTTGACTTTGACTTTGATTTTCCCCCACTATTGCTGGAATCGCCAACAATAATATTGTTAATACACAGGATAATGATATTAAATTCTTTAAATTCATAATTATACCCCCTAAACTATAATTTGTCCCCATATAATTATTGATTTACTAAATAATATATTAGTTGAGTTTTGAAACTTTTGAAAACATATATGTATTAAAAATTACAAAATTATAAATGAATATTATCTATTGAAAAATAAGTAAAAATAAAATAAATAAAAATAAGTAAAAATAAGTAAAAATAAGTAAAAATAAATAAAAATAAATAAAAATAAGTAAAAATAAAATAAATAAAATAAATAAAATAAATAAAATAAATAAAATAAATAAAATAAATAAAAATAAGTAAGTAATAGTAGAAAATAGTATTTAAATTACCATAAGGGGTGAATTATGGAAATTATAAAATATTTAGCAATGGCTTACGCCGGCGAATGTCAAGCAAGAAATAGATATACGTTTTATTCCAAAATCGCCATTGGCGAAGGCTACCAGCAAATAGGGGATTTATTTTTAAAAACTGCTGAACAAGAATTACAACATGCTAAGTGGATGTTTAAAATGATAAATGGGTTAAAAAAGCCAGATGAAACCTATTTAGAACTTAGCGAAGAAGTAGGAATACCTACAACATTTGGAACTACAGTTGAAAACTTAACTGCTTCAATACACGGGGAACATTTTGAAAACAGTGAGTTATACCCAAAAATTGCTAAAATTGCAGATGAAGAAGGTTACCCTGAAATTGCAGACAGAATGAGAGCAATTATTATTGCAGAAAAGCACCATGAAGAATTGTACAGAAAACTTTTAAACCTCATAAACAATGCACAAGTATTCAAAAGAGATGAAAAAACTGTTTGGGTGTGTAAAAAGTGTGGATACGTACACGAAGGCTTAACACCTCCTGAAGAATGTCCATCTTGTGACCACCCGTACGAATACTTCTCAAAACTTTGCGAAGACTTCTAATAAACATTATCTGTAATAAAATAAGAATATTTTAAAATAATAAAAAAATAATAAAAATAAAATAATAAAATGCTAAGTTAAAAATATATTATTAATTAACTCATATACTACCACTTTTTTAATTTTTAAATTATTATGTTGTTGTATTTTTATCTTAATTTAAAAGAATTTATATATTAACAAATTATATAATAAAGTAATAAAACAAAATAGGGGATTAGATGGCATCTTGTATTGACCAATATCACTATGAAATACTTTTAAAAGGTTCTTTTAAAGAATGTAATGAGTATATTCGTGAAAATAGTAAATCAATTGTTGAAATAAACCCAGGGGATGAAATATTGGATGGAGTAATGATTATAGGCGTTCCTCCGATATATATGGGTTTTAATGATGATAATGTGCTATTTCCATATACAAAACCTTGCTACGGTACCCACGTCTTAAGGATATCTATGGATAGTTATATGAAATGTGCGACACCGATTGTTAAAAAATCTGACGAAGATAAAAAAGATGAAAATAAAAAACAAGGCGTAAATAAAGAAATTGAAAAAAATAAGGAAAATAAGGAAAATAAGGAAAATAAAGATAATAAGAAAGAGAATGAAGATAAAGAAGAAAAAAAAGGAATTCTTTCAAAATTAAAGTTTTGGTAAAAATTTAATATTAAATATACTATTTATTAACCATATTATTTTCAATTTCTTAAATTATATCACACTATTTTTAAATCAATATTAAGTTAATAGGAATTTAATAGGAATTTAATATTAAATTAGTGCATAAACTATTCCATAAATTATTAAAAATCCAAACGTAGTGCAATCAATAGCTTTTAAAGATTGATAACCTTTTTTTAATGTTATTTCCCCAGTTCCGAGCTTATAACATCCTATTTTTTCCAACTGCATATTTAAAGCGTTTGCCAATACTGCCATTGTATATCCGGAATTAGGTGATGGCGTTTTATGTCCTTGGTAAATATATCCTTTCAAACCATTGAATATATTACCACCGTAAAATGGTGCAGAAATTGCCAATATTAGTCCCGCTATTCTCGAAGGTATAAAATTAGCTATATCATCCATATAAGCTGAAAATCTACCGTAATAATTGTACTTTTCGTTTTTGTATCCCATCATTGCATCCATGGTGTTTATTGCACGGTAAATAACCGCTCCAGAGATACCGAAGAATATTGCATAAAACAAAGGTGCTATAATACTATCGGTGATATTTTCCGAAGAGCTTTCGATTCCTGCAGATATGATATGTTTTTCATCCAATTCAGCCGTATTTCTACTTACTATGTGTTGTACTGACTTTCTAGCACCTTCAAAATCATTGTTTTTTATGTATTCGAGAGGTGCTTTTGAAAATTCAATCAATGACTTATGACCAATTACCGTGGAAATGATGATTGATTGACCGACTAATTTTAAAAAACTTGGTAAAAAATTTAAAATGAAATCTATAATTGAACATACAACCAATAATGCAAAAATTACCGATAAATTTAATACCATTCCCTTAATTAAATCCGATTTTGGGTTTTTTGAATTAGATGAAGGGATTATATCTTGAATTTTAGATATAATATTGCCGATTATAACAACAGGGTGTACTTTTTCGGGTAATTCCCCAAATGTACGGTCAATTAGGTCTGCCACCAATAAAACAAATGGATTAATCATTTTATCATCTTTTTGAACTATTGTAATTATTACTAAGTTATGTTTGATAATTTTTAATAATTTTTAATATTATACTAGTTTATTAATTTACTATTTAATGGTTTATTAAATTAAAATCCGAAAATTTTTCCAAATTCCATTCCGAAATAAGCAACTATTATATATCGTGGTAATTTACCGACAAAAGTAGCTATTATGAAAGATTTTTTTGGCATTTCAAATATACCGGCTAACCAAGCCACCACTTTATAAGGCACGGGAGTAAATCCTGCGATAACGACGCCCCAAACACCATATTTTTTAAATAGGTTTTCTCCTCTTTTATAATTCTTTTCTCCGAAGATTTTTAAAAAAGCATCCTCGCCTAATTTTTCACCTAGTATATAGCCAACATAACCGCCCAATACTGAACCAATAATTGCAACTAATACGCTAATCGTTAAATCTAGACCAAATAACGTGTTACTGGCCAAAAAAATGTCAGGTATTATCGGTTGAATAAACGATTCTGTGAAAGAAATCAAAAATAGTCCGATATATCCATAATCCAAAACTAATTGCTCTGCAATACTTGCAAGCGACTCAAACATAATTGCACATCCATTTTTAATTATTTTATTATTTAATTATTTTATTAATTTTAATTTAGCTTTATTTTTAGCTTTATTATTTTATTATTTTATTAATTTTAATTTAGCTTTATTTTATCTTGTTTTGTGTAAATTTTTTTAATCAATGTAAAAAAGATATAATATGGTTATGTGAATAAAATATTTATTAATAATTGTCGATAACGAATTTATTTCGTAAATTATCTTCTTAAAATATATGGTATATGTTATACTCATATATTATAAATTATAGGATATAATTATTGGTCAAATTCTCTAACTAATACTCTTAATACATCAGTTTGAGAAACTACGCCTACAGGGTTTTCATATTCGTCAACCACCAATAAGCCGGAAACATCAGCGTGTAACATGATTTGAGCTGCGTGCGCAATATTCTCATTTTTGTTTATTTTTAATACATCTTTTATTGCAAAGTCTTTTATTTTTGTATCAATTAATTCAAAAATACCTTTGTTTACAAATACATTTACTAAGTCTCTGTAGCTAATTACGCCTACGATTTTGTTTTCTTCTTCAATAAAAACTCTTCTAACGCCTTTTTCGTGTAAGGTCTTAAATGCAGTATATAAACTTTCTTCAGGGCTTACTTTGTATATCTTAGGGTTCATTACTTCGCCAACGTTCATATTTACACCAATTTTAAGTTATAATTCTAATAATCTATTAGTTTTATTACATAATAAATGTTTTGATTGAATTTTAACAATTGATTAAACATTTAATTTAAATTTATTTAGACTTTTAATACCAGGTTTAAATTAATTAAAAGAATACTGATTAAATTAATTCAAATGCAGTACTATAAGTTTCTTTTTTATCTGTGCTAACCAATTTAGGTAATTTTCCACGTATACCTACATTTTCACCCACTGCTACAAAAACGCCGTCAATTTTAGCGATTTCGTCTGCACGTTCAAGACATTTTGAAATAGCTTCTTCCGAAGTCCCTCTTGCGTAGTTTCCAATAGCCGTTGCTGCTGCGTCTGCGATATATGCGTTTCTTGCAAATACCACGACTGCGTCTGCATTCCCTAAACTAACAGAGTGTCCGACAGTCCCTGAAGAAGTACAAATACCGTAACCCTTTTTTAAAGTCTCTTTCTTCAATTTGAAACCTAGGTGCCCACTTATGTTAGATTTTCCGGCATAAAGCCCAACTACGGTATCTTTGTTATCGCTTTCTCTACCGTTCTGTTTTAAGTAAATGTCCCCTCCATTTTCTGCCATGGGGTTTATACAGTCATTATTTACCAGTTCTTCAACTACTAATTGACTAAATGTACCTGCAACGCTTGCCATAGGCCCTACATCTGCATTTTGACCGCCTTTTATCATATAATCTAGCACTTTTGGGATTCCTAATTCTTCTTCATTTTTGAATTTGTAAAAAGAATTATCCAATTGATTCAAATTTAACGGTTCGTATGATGTTAAAAATATCGGGTTTCTTTTAATATAATTCTCAAGAATTAACCTATTTTTTATAATTGTATCCTTTGCAATTTTTAAAAATTTGTTATTTTTATCATTATTGTTATTTTTATCATTATTTGTATTTGTATTGTTATGTGTATTGTTATTTTTAAATTTTAAAAGTATATTTGTTTCTTTTATCGATAATTTTGCTGTAAATTCTTCTAAATTTTTTGATTTCATAGTATCACGAAATTGTGCCTTAAAAAAGATAAAATAATAAAATAATAGATGAAATAATAGATGAAATACTGAAATAGGATAATATAGTAGGAAGTAAGGTATAGTCAGTTAAATACCTTTCTGTTTATTCCATATACCCTACATCAATTTAATTTATTCCCATTTTGTATTGTCGATTTCATTCTCGGATTTTGCTACGATTGTTGTACCTACGGTATCACCCATAACATTCACTAAGGTTCTACCCATGTCCAAAATAGCGTCAATTCCCAATATCATGGCATATGCTGCAGCTACTGAAGGGTTTTCCAAAGATATGCCTATACTTGCAAGAACCATTGCTAACATGATAGGCCCTGCACCAGGAACACCTGCTGTACCTATTGAAGCTAATAAAGCTGTTAAAACAACAACCATTTGCTGTTCAAAGCCCAAAGGCATTCCGATTGCATTTGCAATGAATAAAACACATACACCCTGGTATATTGCTGTACCATCCATATTTAAAGTTGTACCTAATGGCAATGTAAATGAATAGATTGACTTAGATACGCCCAAATTTTCGTCCGCTACTTCCATTGTAACTGGTAAGGTACCACTTGAGCTCCTTGTTACAAAAGAAGTTACGATTACATCTTTTACTTTGTTAAAGAATTTTAAAGGGCTAAATTTGAATACTTTAAGTAGTAATCCGTAAACAACGAATATTTGTAGTGCATAACCTGCAAATATAACTGATGTAATACCAAATAATGAATAAATAGCAGTACTTCCTTGAGTACCCATAACATACGCCATAAGCGCGAAAACACCTATTGGAGCATATTGCATAACACCCTTAACTACTAAGTACATAGCTTCGGCTAATGCCTCAAACATTTTAAAAAATGTTTTCGCAGAGCTTGATATCCTTTCATTATCACTATCAATAAGGTAACTTAAAGCTACACCCAATATTACTGAGAAGAAGATTGTAGGTAAAACCTGTCCTGAAGCAATAGCTGAAAATGGATTTGTTGGTACAATATTTAAGAATGTGTCCAATAAAGAAGGTGCTTGTTTAACAGTCATTGTTGCGGTATCTGCTGCCAATTGTAAGCCAATACCTGGTTGGAATATATTTCCGAGTGCTAAACCAATGATTACGGCAAAAGCTGAAGTTAACAAATAAAACAATACTATTTTTAAACCTACTCTTTCTAACCTTGCAGGGCTAATGCTTGCAGAACCCATAATAATTGTGGAGACTATAATGGGAATAACTAACATTTTTAAAAGACGTATAAATAAATCCCCGAGTGGTTTTAAAAATGCTATAGACTCGCCGAATAATATACCTGCAATTGTACCTAAAATAAGTCCAATGAGTATTTTATTTAAAACTGGGTAGTCTAAATACGCTTTTAGTAAATTCATAATATCACCGTAGTTTTAAAGTTGTTACATATTAAGTTGTTAATTATTTAGGATTGATTGCTAATTATTTAATATTAGCTAGTAGTTATTTGATTAATTAGATAGTTAAATAGTTATGGAAAATACTACATAGTAAATATTCGTTTAAAATTAAAATTAAAATTAAACATTTAGAACAACTTTTAGAATAGTATGTTAATAAATTAAAATTTTAAAAACTGAATATCAAATAAAAGTATAACTTATATTTTATATTAAAGTTGTTATTTGAATTAAAATAATCAATATATCCCAATATCGCTATATTGTTATATCAATATAATATTATCAATAAATTTAATAACGTTCTCAAAAACTTAATAGATTGATTTTTATAATACTTTAGATATAATAATGATTTGCATAATAAGAATTTATGCAAGTATTGTAATTAAATAATTATTTGTTAATTTATAGATAATGGAATAGAAATTTAAAATATGAATTGTACTAAAAAATACTTGTAAGCCTATTGTGCAATATGTATACACCACTATGAAGTAGTGAGTTAATCAATCATTGGCATGTCGATAAATTCGACTTATGTCCATTAGTATTATCCTCACTTCTTTATTAAAATACCAAATATAAATAAATTATAACATATATAATATTGATACATGACTAAATAAATTTAATAGATACTTAGCTAATTTTTTTAAATAATTAAAAACAGAGAGATCTTTACCTTTAGAGGTGTTTTAATGGATAATATAATAATCTGGGTTGTTATATCCGGCTATTTATTGTTAATGTTGTTCGTAAGTTTATACGCAAAAAGATTTATCAAAAGTTCAACCGATTTTTTACTAGCAGGTCGTAATTTAGGAATATTTTTAACAACTGCGACTTTAGCAGCTACACACTACGGTGGAGGCTTCATATTGGGTGGTGCTGAACACGGTGTTATGTCTGGTTTGGGTGGTATCTGGTACGGCTTCGCTTGCGGTTTCGGTCTTTTATTACTAGGTTTATTCCTTGCAAAGCCAATGAGAGCTTTAGCATTGTTTACAGTTCCGGAAGTTTTAGAATTAAGGTACAACTGTAGAAATATAAGGTATATATCCGCATTTTTATCATTAGTGGCATTAATTGGAATTATTGCTGCTTTAGTTACTGGTGCTTCATCAGTTTTCCAAGTACTCGGTATTGACCCATTCTGGGGTGCCATAATATCCACAATCATATTTATTGCATATACTGCAGCATCTGGTTTATGGGCTGTTGCATTAACCGACTTCATACAAGTTATTATTGGTAGCATTGGGGTTATATTAGCTACAGCGTTAGCATTTATGAAAGTTGGGGGCGTAAATGGAATATCAACCGGATTACAAGCATTGCAAAAAGCTAACGTTTTACCAATATCTGCAGACCAGTACTTTAACTTTGGTTCAGCGGGAATCGGAACTATTGCGCTTATTTTAGCAGGTACTACAATGTACACCTTGATAGGTCAAGATTTCTACCAGAGATTATTTGCTGCTAAAAACGAAGTAGTTGCTAAAAACGGTGCTATAATTGCAGGTGTTTTATTGATGATCTTATCATTTTTACCAGCTTTAGCAGGTATGGCTGCGTTAGTTTTATCAAATGACCCAGCTGCAATACTTGCAAGTCCTAAAACAGCTATTCCTCAACTTATGATTACCGTATTCGGTAGTGGAGTAGGTGCTTTATTCTTGGCTGCAATATTAGCTGCTGTTATGAGTACGTCAGATTCTTTGTTGACTGCTTCAACATCACACATTGTAAAGGACTTCTACCAGCCAAACAATCCAGATGTGGACGATAAAAAGATATTAAACTTATCAATTTTAAGTACCATATTAGTTGGTATTTTTGCATTAATCGTGTCATTAAAATTCGATAGCATTCTTACTTTAATGGTTTATTCATACGACGTTTATACCTCTGGTGTGTTCATACCATTGATTTTGGGTTTAGTTTGGAAAAGAGCTACCAAAGAAGGTGCTTTATCAGGAATGGTTATAGGCAGCCTTGTAAGTGCAGGTTTAATCTACGCTAGAGAAGCTAATATCTTTACAAACATTGTAGGTGGACCTTGGGAACTTATCTATGCAGGTAGTGCCTTAGTTTCATTAATTGTAATGGTTATCGTTAGTTTAATGACAAAACCTCAACCAATTAGCCCTAAATTAAAAGAAGCATTCCATAAAATTCAATAAATGATTTGAATTTTTATTTTTATTTTTATTTTTTGAATATCCTATTATTAAAATACAAGTAGCTATTTTTATATATTTAAAATTACTATCATTTTTTAAAATTGATAATTACGGTGTTTTATCATATTGAATTGACAAGGTTGCAAAAAAAGTAATATAATTTAATAAACTAATAAAAGATTAAGTGATAATTTGATTAAAAAGGGATATAAAGAAACTAAAATAGGAATTTCTGACGAAAACAAGGTTTCCGTAGATTTCGAAAATCAAAGATTTTCAAAAATACCTGAAGATTGGGAAGTTAAGAGATTAGGGGAAATTATTACATTTCAGAGAGGGTATGACTTACCAAATAACTGTAGAAAAAAAGGCAGTTACCCAATAGTCGCATCTAATGGAATAGTTGGATATCATAATGAATATAAAGTTAAAAACGGCGGTATTACAATAGGTCGAAGTGGTAATCTAGGAGAACCATTTTATATTTGTGAATCATTTTGGCCATTAAATACAACATTGTATATAAAAAAATTCCACAACTCATATCCACGTTATATTTATTATCTTTTAAAAACGTTGAATTTGAAAAGATATAATTCAGGAAGTGCAGTTCCAAGTTTAAATAGAAATTATATACACCCTATAAAAATATCAGTTCCGCCATTAAAGGAACAGCAAAAAATTGCGGAAATTTTAACAAAGTGGGATAATCATATCGAAACTTTAGAAAATTTAATTTCTAAAAAGGAAGAATATAAAAAAGGTTTAATGCAAAATTTATTAACTGGTAAAGTTCGATTTCCTGGATTTAACGAAGAATGGAAAGAAGTTAAATTAGGGGACATTTCTGAAATAGTTACTGGAACTACACCAAGTACTAAACTAAAAGAATATTACGAAAATGGCACCTATCCTTGGATTACACCTACGGATATTACATATAATAAATATATATCCAAATCAGAACGCTATTTAACAATTCAAGGACTGTCAAAAGGTCGTAAGCTACCATCAGGAAGTTTATTAATAACATGTATCGCAAGTATTGGTAAAAATGCGATTTTAACCAAAACGGGCAGTTGTAATCAACAAATAAATGCAATATTGCCTTCTTCAAAAAATAATATTGAATTTTTATATTATTTAATAGAATATAATAAAGAATATTTATTAAAATATGCAGGACATAGTGCTACGCCAATTTTAAATAAAAAAAGTTTTTCAAATTTAAAATTTACAATTCCACCATTAAAAGAACAAGAGAAAATTGCGGAAATTTTATCATTACAAGATAAAGAAATAGAAATTTTAAAAGAAAAATTAGAACTTTTAAAAATGCAAAAAAAGGGCTTATGCAGAAGCTTTTAACGGGAGAAATAAGGGTAAAATAAAAATATTTTACTCTCTGCCGACCGCCCAAAGGCAGTTGGGCATAGAAATTTTAAAAGAAAAATTGGAACTTTTAAAAATGCAAAAAAAGGGCTTATGCAGAAGCTTTTAACGGGAGAAATAAGGGTAAAATAAAAATATTTTACTCTCTGCCGACCGCCC